>NZ_QOZT01000022.1:0-47127 GCF_003345135.1 Acidovorax sp. BoFeN1 | reverse complement strand
GAGGCCACCATACCCGTTTACAAAGCGAACAGGAAAGTCAATGAAATCAACGGTCTACCCAGACCACCCCCGCGCCAGTGCTAGCTTTGCGTACCGTCACTTATTGCACTGAAAACGAGGAGACCCCTTGGATCACTGACCATTCGCCTTCGCCGAAGACCCGGGTGACGGCCAGCGATTCGGAGCGCGATGCGCCGCGCACCTTGATGCCGGCGAACGGGTTGGCCAGCAGGTAGCGCTGCTGGATCAACCAGCGGAACATGGCGCCCACCACCGACAGCGCGTAGGCCACCGATCGGGCTGACAGTCCACCGATGAACGGCCGCCACTCGGGCGACGAGCGCGGCCGCGCCGGGCCGATCCAGCGGGCCCTGGGCGCTGGGTGTCGCAAGAAGGCGCGAAAGGCGACCGCGTCTTCTGTGGTGAGCGAGGACAGCGCCCGGCCGCGCTCCACAACGGCCCACAGAATCAGCCGCTCGGCCTCCTTGCGGTAGGCCCGCTGGGTTGCAGCCGATTCGTGCAGCGCCAGCCAAGCCTGCACCGCCTCGTAGTCGTCGTTTGCGTCCAGCGTGCAGGTGGCCTTGGGTGCGCGGAAGGTGCCCCGCGAGCCGTCGACCTCATGGGGCACGCGCAGCCTTTCCCAGGGCGCCACATCATCTTGAGCGCCGATGGGCACCAGCGCGCGGGCTTGCTGCGTGAGGTGCGCGTGCGCGGCGAAGAAGGCTTCGATCTGCCTGGCGCTGGCCGCGCCCAAGCCGGGAATGCCCGTCCACCAGCGCCGGCGCCGCGGAATTCGCACCGTCAGATCGGCCAGGGTCTTGAAGCCATGGGCTTTCATGGCGCCGGCGGCACGCGCCGGCAGCCAGCGCTCGAGGTCGTCCGTCACCATGGGCGCGGGCACCGGCAGATGCCGCAGCGTCTCGATCGCATCCATCACGGCGCGGGCGCGCTGCGCGCGTTCCGCCGCCGAGTGTTCGAGCAGGCTGGCCAGGTCTTCCCGGTGCCGCTGGCGCGCATGCTTGGTCAGCTGCCGGCGGATGTCGCCCAGCATTGCGCGAGAGGACTGGCCGTCCGCCCTGTCCACCCCAAGATATTGGGCAACGGCCGCTCGCGCACCCAGGCCCGCGTACCAGGCGCGCAGCGCCGCGAGGGCCGCGGTGCCGGGGAATTCCTTTTCCGCATTCGCCGGCTTGGAGACTCGGGTACTTTTCACGATCGCCAGTTTAGTGGATCGACATGGCTATTGCGATAAGAAAGATTATCTCAATAGCATCGTCAATGAACGCGTCATGAGGCCGATGCAGGTGGGTGCGGACATGACCGATGTGCTCATTCAGTGCAAGATTCGCCGCTCGGTAATCTGCTTTCCTGCGCAAAGCCAAGCTCAGCAGTGTTCGAACCTCTTCGAGCGACATGTCCATCGCCCGGCACAAGCAAATGAAGCGCAGCTGGTGGATGTCCTCGCCGGTGTATTGGTCATGCGGGTGATCGACGACAACTTCAAGACGATCGTCCAACTCCTGTCGACTGCTTGGCTATTTCTTGGATTGGCAATATTGCTCATTAGGCGAGTACCCGTGCCATTGCCAAGCTCGAAGCATCCGGATGTGCCGGGCGCTATGCGGCTGCTTTGGTGGGCTTTTTCCTGGCCTTGGTATTGCACGAGAAAATAGACTTGGAGCGAATCGCTTTGTTTTCAACATCGCTCAACTGTGCCTCAGCTGTAGGAGTGCGCCTGCGCGGTGAGACCGCGACGGCGGCTAGCGTAGCGGCAATGCCTGTGCAACTGGGGAGTCCCTCGGCGAAAAGGGCTGTACCATGCGATGGCACGTGACGAGCAGACAAAAACCCCTTTCCGAGCGACTCTCGAGACGTGCTCGCCCCTGTCGCAACGGGGGAACTTAGCCATGGATACCTTGCATTTGACGCGCCGCAAATGGGTTGTGGGATTTGGACTGGCGCTGGTTGCGACCGCGGCGTGCATCGCTGAGCCTTCCGCCAGCGACTTCATCTCTGGCCGGATCGTCAAGATCGATCACGAGGCAGGCAAGATCACCCTGCAGCACGATGCCATTCCCTATCTGCACCTTCGGGCCGGGACGACGACCTTCAGGTTCGTTGAGGCGAAGTGGCTGATTGGCAGGCGCGACGGGGACCGGGTCCGCTTTCAGGCGGATCGGTTCGATCTCAGCCTGAGAATGACGGCACTGATCTACGTGCCATCCTGAAACGCAACGAGGCGGACTCGCCGCCTCGCTCAAGTGCTGCGTAAGCAGCTTACTTCCTCTGTTGTCCGCCCGACGTATCGCGGTGTCCGTGCGGGTCCAGGTCCCCGGGTTTGTGGCCCTCGTGCGGATGATGGGCGCCAGGCTCTTCCGTTGTGCCTGTTGGTGGAGCGCTTTTGTCGCGGTGGCCTTGGGGATCCAGATCACCTGGAACGTGGCCTTGGTGCGGATGATGGGGGCCGGGTTTCTCGGCGGGTTGATTGGCCATGATTTGCTCCTTGGATTGAAGGGCCAACCTTAGCGCTACCGCACTTCCTGGGTGGTAGGACGGCATCCCGAAATTGCGAAGAGCTGGCGGTAGCGCGTTTACTCAGCCGTTGCGCCCGACGGTATCAGGACCTGACCCCCGGCGTGCCGCCGCCTGCGGATCGTGCCCATGAATCGTGGCCTCCAGTTTCCTGACGGCGCGCCAGGCGGCCGGCCCCGACAGCATGAATAGGACGGCGGCGAGACCGAGGTACAACCACCCCAGCATGGTCAGCGAAGCGATGGCCTTGGCGGCATCCGCGCGATAGACAAAGGCGAGAACGATCTGGACCGAAAAGAGGGCCGCCAGCACGACTGCCGATAGCAGGCTGAAGCGCAACCGGAGCAACAAAGCCACTCCAAATAGCGACTGTGCCGCGGTCAGAAAAAATTCCTCGTGCTGCCGCGCGTCCAGCGGCAACGACGCAATCGCTCCGGCGCCGACGCTCATCGCCAGCGGCAGCATGCCCACCAGCAGGGTCCACTGGTTGATCTTGTCGCTGATCATAGTTGTGAGCCCGCCCTCGGCGCGCCCCGAAAGGACGAACAGGATGGCGATGACGACTGCCGGCGCCTCGCTCGCCAAGGGTGCAAGCCACTGGATCAGCAGGAACTCGTCGATGCCCAGGATGCGCCCTGAGGCGACGATGGATTCAGCGAACGGCTCGGCTGCCGCCAGGATCACGCCCGCGGCGACGATCGCCAGCCCGGCCATCCAGGCCCACTGCTTTCGCGGAGAGAGCTCCGACAGCGCCGCGGCCGGGCCGGGCTCATCGTCGGCTTCGAGGCCCGTTTCCACCTTCGGCAGCCGGCTCGTGAACCAAAGATAGGTGCCGAAAATCAGGACCAGAATGACCGTGTCAACCAGATTGATGCGGTTCTTCAGGACGATCGAAAATGCGTAGACGCTGGCCACCAATAGGAAACCCACTTCCAGCACGTTCACGCTTGCCAGTTCGATGGTGCGCTTGCGGGTGCGCCACCAATGAAGGAACACCATGAGAGGCCACGCCACGCCGACCAGCAGCCGGTTGGCGCCTGTCATATTGGCCGCGGCATAGTGCACATAGTTCGACTCAGGCGCCTTGCCAGCCTGGTACGCGTAGTACATGTCGACTGCATACTCGGGCAGGACTGTGATGAGTGCGACGAGAGCCAGTATGAGGCCCTGCGAAATGCGCTTCTCTGCGGCTTCGGCGCCCCACGAGAGCATGAAGCCGGCCGCCAGCACGGCGAGCCCGAACACGGCCGTGTCCACGACAGCATTGGGGCGCCATCCGCTGATCCGGAAGATGGCGGCCGGGACAATCGCGGCAATGGCAATGGCCAGCAGGACAAGAAACTTTCTCATTGTTGTGCTTCGCAGTACGTTGGCGGGTTTGGCCCGGCAGCCGATCTTACCCACGAGCTTGTCTGCTGTGGGGCCCTCGGCGGGCCTGACTGATAACTCGACCTCATAATCCACTGTTCACAACGGCTGGAGCTGCATAGTAGCCCAGCAGCTTGACAACAAAAATCGGAGTGCACCCATGGCCAAAGCCGAAAAAATCCGCCTCGACATTCCCGTCCTTCTATCCGGCGTGGAAGATGTCAAGGACCTGTGCGTGGCGCGGCTCATCTCGCTGCTTTCAGGTCGCAACGGCATCAGTGAGGTGCATGTTGCCAACGCCGGGGGTTCGCAGCCGCCTCAGTTGTGCATTCACTACCGGCCCGACACGATCTCGCTGCAGCGTGTGCGCGAACTCGCTGCCTCATCGGGCGCCGAGCTGGGCGAACGCTTCGCGCATCTGGCGTTCCACACATCGACCCAGCACGCGCGCGCCGCGAGGCGCCTGAGCGACAAGATCTCCGCACTCCAGGGCGTGGTCGAGGCGGAAGTTTCAACCACGGGTTCCGTTCGCATCGAATTCGACCGGTCGCTGGTCGATGAAGCGAAGGTCAGGTCCGAACTCGAAATGCTTGGGCTTCCCCTGAAGCCAGCGAGCTCGGCCCCGGCGAAACACGGTGAAGGCGTGCATTCGCACGACGGCCATGCGCATGAGGGCGGCCATGCGTACGATGACGCGCCAACGCCGCACCAGGGTCATGCGCATGCCGAGCACGGTCACGATGACCATGCCGACGGGAAGGACCATGACCACGACCATGCGGATCACGCCGGCGCGGGCCATGCCCATGACCATGGCGGGCCCTTCGGAGAAAAGTCCGAATTGATCTTTGCGTTGCTGGCGGGCCTCATGGTGCTCATCGGCTGGCTGCTTGCGTGGCGCGACCTCGCGCCCGAACTCGTCAGCAAGGGCTTTTACGTCGCCGCGTATGTCTTCGGCGGCTACTACACGCTTAAAGAGGCGATCGAGAACATCCGCGCGAAGCGCTTCGAGATCGACACGCTGATGCTCGTTGCCGCCGCGGGCGCAGCCGCACTCGGTCAATGGGCCGAAGGAGGCCTGCTCCTGTTCCTGTTCAGTCTTGGCCACTCGCTGGAACATTACGCCATGGGGCGGGCACGCAAGGCGATTGAAGCGTTGGCCAAGCTCGCGCCCGAAACTGCGCTGGTGAAACGGCCCGACGGCAGCACGGAACAGGTCGCGGTGGCGCAACTCGTAGTGGGCGACGTGGTGCTCGTCAAGCCGAACGAGCGGCTGCCCGCCGACGGCTTCGTGGTGCGTGGCGAGTCCAGCGTGAACCAGGCCCCCGTCACCGGTGAAAGCGTGCCCGTGGACAAGCGGCCGGTCGACGATTCCCAGGCGGCGTTGCGGGCGTTCGAGAAGGTTGCCGCACTGCACAAGGTGTTCGCAGGCACGATCAATGGACCGGGCGCCATCGAAGTCATGGTGGCCCGTGCCTCGACGGAGTCCACGATGGCACGCGTTGTCAAGCTGGTCACCGAAGCTCAGACGCAGCGCTCACCCACGCAGAATTTCACCGACAAGTTCGAACGGATTTTCGTTCCCGTCATCCTCATTGGCGTGGTTCTTCTGCTGTTCGCCGGCTTCGTCATCGACGAGCCGTTCAGCACCACTTTCTACCGGGCCATGGCCGTGCTCGTGGCGGCAAGCCCCTGCGCGCTGGCGATTTCGGTGCCTAGTGCCGTGCTGAGCGGCGTGGCTCGCGCCGGGCGCAGCGGCGTGCTGGTCAAAGGCGGCGGCCCTTTGGAGAACCTGGGCACCCTGACGGCGATTGCGTTCGACAAGACGGGGACACTCACGGAAGGCAAGCCCCGGCTGACGGACGTCGTTGCCGGCCCCGGTTCGAGCGAATCGGAGTTGCTGACGGTCGCGCTGGCGGTGGAGCGGCACAGCGACCATCCGCTGGCCTCCGCGATAGTCGAAGGCGCACAAAAGCGACTGACCTCGGGCAGCCCCGAACCCGGCGTCGAATCGGTGCAGAGCATCACTGGCCGGGGCGTATCGGCACGAGTTGCCGGGGAAATGTTGCATGTGGGCAAGGCCGCCATGTTTTCCGAGATCGGCGGGGCGCCAATGCCGCCGGAGGTGGCTCGCGCCAACGAGGCGCTCATCGCCCAGGGACGCACGACCATGGTCGTGCGCCTGGGAGAGCGCTACCTGGGTGTGCTCGGCGTGATGGATACGCCCCGGCCGGCCGCAGCGGGCGTGATGCGAGCCCTCAAGGAGCTCGGAATCGAGCGCCTGATCATGATCTCTGGCGACAACCAGCGCGTTGCCGAAGCCGTGGCGCAGAGTGTCGGCCTTACCGAAGCGCAGGGTGATCTGATGCCGGAACACAAGGTGGATGCCATCAAGAAGTTGCTGGAGAAGGGAAGGGTCGCGATGGTGGGCGATGGGGTCAACGACGCGCCGGCCATGGCGAACGCGACCGTGGGCATTGCGATGGGCGCGGCCGGCTCAGATGTGGCGCTGGAGACCGCGGACGTGGCGCTGATGGCCGACGACCTGAGCCAGTTGCCTTTCGCGGTCGCGCTGTCGCGGCGCACGGCGCGGGTGATCCGCCAGAACTTGTGGGTGAGTTTGGGGGTTGTGGCCGTGCTGATCCCGGCAACCATCTTTGGGCTGAACATTGGCACGGCTGTTCTGTTCCACGAAGGATCGACGTTGCTCGTGGTCGTCAACGCGCTGCGCTTGCTCGCATTCGAAGGTGTGCCTTCCGTCGGCGCCGTGGTTCCGCAAGCAGCGCCCACCGCTGCCTCCTGAGACCGAGTCGCTAGCCCTTGTTCGCGTTTGCCGCCTTCGCAGGTACGGCCTTCTCGGCCTTCTTTTCTGCCTTCATGTCGGCCTTGGCGGCTTACCGTCGGCGTGCTCGGGATCTCCCCGCAGGTCCAGGCAGTTCATGCCATCAAGGACCGTGCGAACGCGTGTGCTCTGCTCGGTCAAGGTTTCCCTGACAACCTCAGCATGGCTGACGGGCGGACGGCCCAGCATGTCATCGGCCAACGCCGTGATGGCTGCCAGCCGTTCATGGGCA
This sequence comes from Acidovorax sp. BoFeN1, assembly GCF_003345135.1. Lineage (NCBI taxonomy): Bacteria > Pseudomonadati > Pseudomonadota > Betaproteobacteria > Burkholderiales > Comamonadaceae > Acidovorax > Acidovorax sp. BoFeN1. The sequence goes on along the minus strand of NZ_QOZT01000022.1, from coordinate 40,153 downwards.
TCGCGCGCGCTGTCAGCAGCAATGTCCCGCATCGATTCAATGGAATGGCGGTACTCGATTGCGCGCTGTGCCTGTTTGGCCTGGACGCGCTTGGTGCCCGAGCGGACGATGTCGTTGGTGTGCCGGTTGTTCCGAAAAATCGCCTCGTCACTAAGCTCGCCGAGCAGGTGTTTGAGAAAGCACACGATCTCGATCGAGCGGGTACCCTCGATGCGGCGGGCGGTTTCGGGGGGCGGCCGATTGACCACGGCCTGGGCGAACGCATGAATGCGCCCAATCGAGAGCCCTTGCAGGTCCCACAGGTGCACGCCCAGTGTTTTGAGAGCATCAATGCGTGAGTTCACCTCTTTGAGGCCCTTCACCCCATGTTTGCCGGCCGATTGCTTCAACCACTCCAGCAACGAGATGCCAGGAGTCGGACTCTCTTCGTGCATGACCTTGAGCACCGCGCGAAGGCGTACTGGAGTGACCGCTGCTCGAATTGTTGCCAGGGCCAGGTTCTCGACAACCTGAAACGCAGATCGGGCCAGGTCGAGCACCACACGCTGGCCTGGCAGGACGATCCTGCTGCCGAAGAGCCATTCCTGCGCGCAGGCGAGGAGGTCATCGACGGAGGAGGCGTCGATCGCCTGCTGGGACAATGCTGCCTGCAAGCGTGCCTCGGCGTTAGAGTCGTAGGTAGAGAAGAGGAGTTGTTCTCGAACCCAAGCCCTATGGTTGCTGATGGTCCGGTCGGCATTCGAGTACAGCGACTTTAGGGAGGCAATCGCGGTCGAGTGGATGCCCAGTTGCTCGCACAGCATTTTCAACATCGCACTCGGCATCTTGAGCGCGGCATCGGCATTCCTGCCAGTCAGCGCGAGGAACGACAGCTGCACGGCCAGTCCCAGGTGGTAGCGCTTCGCGTAGCCACTGTTCCTAATTTCCCTGATCAACTCGTCCGGTAAACGGCAGTGCAGCTGCACGTCATCCGCATTCATGCCAGACGGCAGCTTTTCGTAGCCTACGAATCTGTATCGGTAGCTCGACATCAGCGTTCTCCTTCGCTCCGGGGAACACTATAAATCGCAGCTAAGTTGTTGTCGCCAGAGGCTTATTTGGAGATGGATTCCGAAATTGCACGGAAACCGAGACTACCCCGTACCCGGAATCGGTTTGTCCGAATACGACACGGTGCCATCTGGCAGAACAGACTTATAGAGAATTTGCTCTGTCGCGTGTGCCAAGCTGGCGCCCAAGGCAAGATGCGCCAGCAAGACGCCAGGAGCAATCCGCGTGAGTCTCATGACATGATCCTTCGCATGACGCCAGTGCATGAGGCAACTATCGCAGATGTCACCGCTCGGCGATGTAGGACTGCCCGCGCAGTTGCCGTGATCCGAAAGCCCTTCTGTCGCGTCGAGCGGAGGTGGCGACGCAGGCGCTATATCGTCTCTCTCAGGACTTCAGCCACTCCAGCAGCTCCGGCCCGAGCAGGGCCGCGTTGAGCTCTTCGTCCGACTGAGCGACGAAGGCTTCCAGGTCGCGGATGACCACCAACCCGGTGTTCCTGAAACGGCTGGCGATCGTCTTGACGAACTCGAACTTGACGTTCCGGTCTTCGCAGGCCCCTATGAAGAGGAAGTAGACCTGGTCGCCACGCCGCTGGGACTCCTCGAGCACGCGGGTGGTGCGGTCTTCGTCGTTCTTTTCGTTCTCGCCGTCCGTGATGAAGAGCACCAGGGAGCGCTTTTTCTCGTGAGTGTGGGGCGTCCCGTGCCCATGTTCGTGCGTTGGCGAGTTGAAGAGCCGCCACAGGAAACCCTTGCCCTGCGGCGTCTGGTGCGCCTCCTCGCATTCCTTCCAGCCAAAGTGCTCCAGCGCTCGTTCGATCACGAAGCTGTAAGTCGTGCCGCCGTTCCAGCCGGGAACCCGCTCAACGATGTTGCGCGTGACGTAGCCTTGGGCATCCTCCGGCGTGACGCTACCCACGTAGTGCGCACTGGGTTCGCCCGAACTGAAAGTGAAGACATCCATCTTCCGGTCCGGGTCAAGCACGACGCAGTACGGCACGAGCCGCTCAAGGAGGAGGCTGGTCGTGCCCTCTTCGTGCTCGTGCTCGAAAGAGCCCGAGACATCGATAATCGCAGCGGTCTCCGCCTTGACGTTTGCGACCACGCCGGCCTTGTCGAGCGCGAGGCGCAGGACGCTGGCCGATTTTTCTAAGTTGAGTGTGAGTTTGCCGTTTATGGTGCTCTCCTTGAAGCGCAGCGATTGATCTAATAGCCGGTTGCCAATCACAGGGTACCCGAGATTTGGCTCAGGCTTTGTCCTGCGTCACATGTGCCCTTTGGCTCGCAACACTTTCGGCAGCACCCACCATAGAAGAAGCAACAGCCCCCCGGTGAGGGTGGCGAACACGATTCCGACCCCGTGACCGAACACGGTGGAAAGCACCAATTGTGTCGCCAACGTAAGTGCCATCGCGAGCAAAACCGCCCCCACGACGATCTGCCGCGTTGCCAAGCGTTTGAAACCGGCGCGGTCGGTCAGCGGGCGGATGACCCGGTGCTGCACCGCCGGTGCACTGAGCAGCACCAGGCTCAAGATAGACAGGGTGAATGTCGCGAGAAAAACCGTCTTCTCCGAAGCGACGATATTGGCGAAGCCGCTGTTGAACGGCACGGTGATGAGAAAGGCCGACAGCAACTGGGCACTGGGAAGCAACACACGCAGCTCTCCCAGCATGTCGGTCAGGTCACCGTCATCATCGGCGGTGACGCCGACGACGGCATCAGCCGCTTTGCCGAGATCTAGCTCGGTTTCTTCAGAATTCATCGGGATCTTTGTTCAAGCAGCGTTCATTGACGGGCCAGTATCTGCAGTGGCATGGTTCGCTAGCATAACGCGACGGTGCACGCCCGCGATTGCGCCTCACGCACTCCACAGCCGAGACGCCCTGCAGCGGCAACTCTGCTGTTCTTCAGTCGCGCGGTGCAGAATCGCGGCCATGGCTGCTGCGCCCCGGTCCGACCGGTCATTGCTTTTCATAACCGGCCTGGTCCTCGCGGGCTTGATGCTCTTGGATGCGACCTCACTCGACGTCGCGCTCGCACGCGCCATGGGGGGCGCCGAAGGATTTCCGCTTCGCGACCATTGGTTCTTGACTCAGGTACTCCACACAGGTGGCCGCCGCGCGGCATGGGTGCTGTCTGCGGGGTTGGCCTTGGCGGTCTTGTGGCCAGTGGGACCACTGCGCCAGCTCAATTGGCAGTCCCGCGTGCAGTTGGCTGTGACAACCCCACTGGTGTCGCTGTCCGTCTCGGCCTTGAAGTGGCTCAGCCTTACTAGTTGCCCTTGGGATCTGAAGCTTTTCGGAGGATGGTTGCCCTACGTGCCGCACTGGAGCGCAGTGGCCGATGGGGGCGGCGGACATTGCTTTCCTGCGGGACACGCCTCGGCCGGCTTCGCCTTTATCGGAGGCTACTTTGTTTTCCGGAACGTCGCCCCCCGAACAGCGCGCATTTGGTTGCAGGCCTCGCTGGCGAGCGGCCTCTTGCTCGGGCTCGCCCAGCAGTTGCGGGGTGCGCACTTTATGAGTCATACCCTTTGGACGGCGCTCGTAGCCTGGTGCATCGCCTTTGCGGTGGACACCGCATGGCAGCATTGGAAGCGCGAGTGACGACGGCGTTCTCCTTCTGTTGCGTGCCCATTCCCGCCGGACGCGTAGGACACGAAGCCAAAAGAACGCCGCCTTACCCTGTTCGAACTGCCGGGCAGGATACATTCAGAGGAATCGACCCGGCCACCTGGTCATTTCTCTTCGGTTAGATGCGTTTGCAAGGAGTGTCCTCATGGGATTTTTTGATCAACTGCGTGGAATGATGGGCGGCCATCACGGCGGCGGCCACGGCGGTGGCCACGGCGGCGGGCACCATGGCGGCTACGGCAACTACGGCGGTCCCCCGCCGGGCGGAATGCCGCCCGGCAATTACGGCGCCCAGCCTGCGCCGCCCGGGGCAGCATGCGCAAAGTGCGGCACGTTCGTGACGGCAGGCACGCGCTTTTGCCCGCAGTGCGGGGTTGCCCAGACGGCGACAAAGTGCGCCGCGTGCAGCGCCGATGTGCCGCCCGCCGCGAAGTTTTGCCCCGGGTGCGGTAAGCCCGCCGCGTCCTAAAGGGCCAGCCACTGCTGCACGGTGTCCTTCGCGGACGGTGCTGCGCTGAGTGTCTGGTGGGTAACCACGCGGCCGCGCGCGTTACCCTGTCGAAGTCGCAGCAGCGGGAGTGCAACAAGTCACATTGCCATGACACCGCAGTGGGCTGAGGAGATGGTATGACGGACACGTTCTTCGCGATCCCATGGCGCCAGATGCTGCTCCCCGAGTTGTCGTGGGCAGAGAAGCTGGTGCGCCCGCTTTTGGTTTACCTCGTGCTGTTGCTGATTTTCCGGCTTGCCAACAAGCGCGAGATGGCCAGCGCAACCGTTTTCGATTTCCTGATTGTCCTGATGATTTCCAACGTCGTGCAAAACGCGATGATAGGCAGCGACAACTCGGTGCTGGGCGCGGCCGCTGGAGCCGCGGTTCTCGTTATTCTCAGCTCGCTGTTGAATCGCGCTACCTCGCGAAATGTGAAAGTGCGCGCACTTCTCGAGGGCGCTCCGGTGCTGCTGGTGCAGGAGGGCAAGGTCGAAAAAGAGATGATGAGAAAATTCGATGTTTCAGACAACGAGCTATTGGCCGCGATTCGCAAGCAGGGGATCATTCGCCTATGCGACGTGGCGTTCGCAATTTTGGAGTTGGACGGCAGCATCAGCGTGATCAAAACGGATGACGACATGCGGCCGCATGATTGCCTTCCTTTTGAAATCGCGGGCAAGGAAAGCTACGCTGCCGAGGACGCACCGAAGGTGCGAAACAAGAATGCAGCATGAACACAGCGAACACGACCGCGCCAAGGACGAAAAGCAGCCATCGTGATGCGACACTTCAACGCCTGACGCTTTCCTTCCTTTCCTGTCGGGACTGGCTCGCGTGCGCTCGGCCTCGTTTTACGGGCTTGGCCTGTAGCGCTGCTCCCATTCGGCCCAGGCGGCCCTGGCTTCGGCCTTGCAGGCGTCCCTGGCGTTGTGCTTCACGGCGTCAGGGCACATCTCGTCCACCTTGGCGGCCGCTTTGACCTTTCCAAGCGAACCGGGGCAGAAGACGATCTTCCCTCAGTCATGAGCGCCCCCAAGGGCCATCGCAGGCGTACGTCCGCTCCCCTCCAACTCCCACTCGGCGGACCATTCCTGCCCACGCCGGTTCATGACGGCGTAGTTTCGCTCGGCTGCATAGATCTGCATTTGCCCGGGCAAAGGTTTTAAGCGGACCGGCTGCCCACGCAAGGGGTTCTCGCCCAACGCCGCGAGATAGCCGAGAACACGGGCGTAGGACGCTGGCGGCGGTGGATGCGCAATTCCAGACGCCACAAGCTGATGCAGGATCGTTCCGTCGGTGAACCGCATCTCGCCCCGCGTGGCGAGATGTATTTCGCCCGAGAGGACGGTGACCGGGTTTTGGCCCTCGGTAGCGTGACGTTGCAGCGTCTCCAGCATTCGCTGCCACTCCGCACGGTGCGACCGGCTCTGCCATTGATCGAGCATGTCGTCCTCGTATTTCTGGACGCCGGGGAGCACGTCCAGCAATTTCTCGATCCAGCTGAACCGCGGGCCGAGGACCGGCACGCTTGACATGACCAGAATCCGGTCGTCTCGATTGGTTTGCGCGAGCGCCCGCTCAAATGCGGTCCAGCCCGCAGGGCCCATCACCCGCGTCGGCCGGCGCTCGGAGCGAAGATCGGGCGCTATCACGGAGAACCGCGGGAAGCGGACGACCTGGGTCAGACTTTGGCGTTGGCTCTCATCCCCTCCGACCGGGGGCGTTTCATCGGTCGCGCCGAGCTGGAACAGCATGAACATGCGCCGCGCGACATCAAAGAGGCCGCGACCGACCTGGCCATCGAGGAGTTTTTCCGGAAGACTGCCCCAGCCATCGAAGATGTCATGGTCGTCCCACATCATGAGCGAAGGCACTCGGGCATTCAAATGGGCGATTTCCGGCTGAGCGTAGAGCGTCAGGTAGCGGTGGAAATAGTGACTCTCCGCCGCCATGCGCATATCTGCGCTGAACACGTGGTCTGTCTTTTCCTTCCTCGCGTTCGCCGCCCATCGAGCGAGGACGAAATGCGACTGAAAGACTTCGTCGGCATAAAGCTGATCGCCACCGCGCAGAAGGAGGGCGAACGGCGTACGCGCGTGCTCGGCCGCCAGACGGCGCCACATCGCGTTGCGTTCGTTCGACGGTTGACCCGCCTCGGACTCCTGGCCATTGCAAGAGACGTAGGCGATCCGCACATCTCCTGAAAGGTCTGCAGCCACCGGAAAAATGACATCGCCCAAACGGTAGGCGGCGTTCTCGCGCGAAGGGAGCCGGAAGTCGTATCGCCAGACCGTCTTGCCGAACTGCGAATACAGCCGCGCAGGCATGGCCTCCTGACCATCGGCGGGAACCAGGAGGGGCGGATCGAGGTTGTCCGGGGTGACGACGATGGCGGAAAGCCGACATTGATTTTCATCGGCGCCCCGCGCGAACAGGAGTGGGCCGACGGTTTCTGACAGGGTTGTCATGTCAGGTCACCGTGTGTTGGAGGCCGAAGGGTGCACCGGCGCGCTGCCAAAGCACCATCGGCGGTCGCATCGTGCACCGATGTCGGCGGCCTTCATGGGGTGGTCAGCTTCCCGACTTCCAGGCCCGGGTGCCGCACACGGCCCGGGCCCGGCTCGGCGAGATCGAACGTGGTTATGCCGTTTTCCGTTGCCCGCTGCAGCCATTCAGGATGCGCGATGGTGTTGCGCATGTCACGAGCGCCCGCTTCCCAGTGCTCCTTCACCATCGCCCGGGAAAACTCATAGTCCTTCGAATCAAGTTCGTACGGCTTGTCCCGGTAGATCAGATGAACGATGTCCACAGGCTGGTGAGTCAGGTGCTCCCGCAGCGTGGCGACTGCAGGATCGGAGCGCAACCGCGCAGGCAGCTTCTTGATGAGGTCCGCCACCGCCTGCTGCAGGTTGACGCTGGAAGCCAGTGCGTTCGTGTTTACGCGGGTGCGGCTGGAATAACCGATGTCCTTTTGCCGCTCGATCACCTCCGAGATGGTGGTTGGCATGGGACCGCGGGCGCTAAACAAATCCACCTGGAGCACGACCAGGCGACGGGTGCGAGGAAACGAGTCCAGCACATACTGCAATGGCGTGTTCGAAAGGATGCCACCATCCCAATAATGCTGGCCGTCGATTTGCACGGGAGGAAAGCCCGGGGGCAGTGCGCCGCTGGCCATGATGTGCTCCACGCCGATCTTGTGGGTCTGGTTGTCGAAATAGATGGAGTTTCCGGAGCGCACATTCACCGCGCCAACGCTCAATCGGATTTCCTGCCGGTTGATGCGATCGAAATCGACCAGCCGTTCCAATGTCGCCTTCAAAGGCTGGGGGTCGTAGTAGCTCAACACACGGGCACCGCCACCAAGCAAAAGTGCCGGGTCGGCCCGTGGCCGAAAGAAACCCGGAATGCCGGCCAGGGCGGCGCTGGCAGCGCTCCACTGGTTCAGCCACGCGCGATCACCCCAAGAGGTCGGCATATTCTGCGCCGGGCCCGAAGAGACCTGCTGCCAGAACTCGGCTAGGCGTGCAACTCGCTGAGCTGGTGGATTGCCCGCGATGAGGGCAGCATTGATGGCACCGATCGAAACGCCGGCCACCCAGTCGAGCTTGTTGTCGCTTTCGATCAATGCCTCATAAACGCCCGCCTGGTACGCGCCCAGCGCTCCTCCGCCTTGAAGGACCAGGGCCTTGGTCGCCGTTTCCATGGGGATCGATTTAGCCAAAGTACATCACCTCTGTAATACGCTCGCCGCTGCCGCTCAAAATCTGGTGCTGACGCCTGCCGACACAAAGGCCCGCGGGGACGTGCTCCCGCGCACGCCCTTGCCCGCGCTGAAGTCCAGTTGCACATTGGGGGTGAGCAGGTAGCCAAGGCCGGCGTCGAGGATGACAGCGGCGCGCCCGGCCCTCTTTTCTGGGGATTGCAGCCCCCCGTCCACGAACAGGCTCAGGGATGCTGTCGGGTTGTAGCTGAGGGTCGCGGCGAAAGTGCGGGCGAAAAACGTTCGCCCCTCATCGTCCTCGACGAGGCTGACGCCTACGTTCGGGTTCAGCGACCAGTTCTGCGCGAAATCCCAATCGGCCGCGAGTCGCAGGTCGCCGCTCGTGCGACGACCGCGAAAGTTGCCCGATCCCGACGGCGGAATCACCCTGGCAATTACGCCCAGGGAGGGTGCCGCCCGATCCGTCGGGTCCGTGATCTGGTACTTCGCACCGAGCGCAACGGGTGCGCGTCCCTCGTCGCGGACTAGTGAACCGAGCGAATCGCGCGAAGTCTGGAAGACATAGGAATTCGTCTCCAGTCGAAGCTCCCAGCGTGGGCTCACGCCGGCGCGCAACAGCAGTGGGGCCATCACACGGTGATCGGAGACGCCCGCGACGCGGCGGAACTCTTTTTGAACTCCCGCCTCAAGTTGCAAGCGGCCTTGGCCAACCACCTTGCTACCGTCGGCAATTCCCGGGCGATCGGCATTGATGGGCTCGTCGGCCTGAGCCAACGCAACGCCTGCGCCAAGCAACGCGACCGCCATGGCCACCGCCAGTTTCCTGATGTTTTGCGTCATGAATCTACTCATCGCTAGCTCGTCGAGGTCTTCAACTTCTCGACGACGTGCTGAAGCTGGTACGCCAGTTCGCCCGCCTCGGTGGGCGTGATCCTGGCCTTGCTGGCCGGCAGGGCTGCGACCGCGGCGATGCTGGCAAGGAATCCTGGCAGGATGACCAGAGCCACGTCCTGAATGGCGCCCACCATGCGGATCGGCTGCTCGATCTGCAAGGTCCTGGTCGCACCACACTGGCGGATCAAGGCCAGTGTCTGGGTCAGGCTCATGGCTCGTTCGGTAAAGCGCTGCGCCACTGCGTCCTTCTGGTTGCGCAGATGTTCGGCGAGGAACAATGCAGCAACCGCCGCGGCTTCAAGCTGCGCGCTGGCCGCGTCCGTGCGTTCGGCCACACGCAGGAGCTGGTCCCTGAGGTCCAGCAACTCTTGCAGCGCCGCGGCCATCAGCGCCACCAGCTTCTCCAGTTCGGCCTGCGCCAACGCCAGTTCGCCGGGCGTGTCAATCCGTGCGCTGGGCCACTTGAGCATCCGGCCCACGACGCCACTGGAGCCATGCCCGCACGCGGCCAGCAAGTCGATCGACCCCAGGATGTCCATTGTGCGGGTTAGATAGCCTTCTACCTTGCGCAGCACGGGGCTGCGCGACAGCGCGAGCGCTTGGGTGACGAGGTCGCTGTACACCTGCTGCAGATCGTGGCCCCAGAGGATCGCCTTGCGCTCGGTTGCCTTGTCCACCACGAACGCGCCGATGAGCGCGGTTGCCTGCGCGTAGACGTGGGCCGCTGCTCCTGGCGAGAGCCTTTCGAGGGCCTGCGGCTGAACGTCGATGCGCCGCCGTTCGGCTCCGGGGATGGCCGTCGGTTTTCGAACAGCGGGGCCTGCCTCAACGACAGGAGCCGACGCATCGGTTCTCCGCGCCGAGGCTCCTCCGGCCTTGCGCGGGGAACGGGCAGGCGGCTCGACCACGGTCGGTCGCAGCTTCTTGTCCCCCGTCTGCATGGCGAGTTTCAGGAGAAGTGGCTAAGGACGTCGTTAATGGAGCCAGTGAAGCCGCGGCCCACCGGCGCGTACTCCCAGCCGTTGTCGCCATGCATGACGCTGCCGAGCTGGACCACGTTGAAGTCCCCGAATTCCTTCGCGAGCTGGTAGGCGCCAAGTTCCCGCCCACTCTCGTCCGCGATGGTGACGGTGCAGACCTCGATGTCCGCGAACGCGGCCTCTTCCTCGGACTCGGCACCGCCTTCGTGCTCCTGGCCATGGCCGGCCTTGTGGACCGTGGCGAAGAGGGGAATCTCATTGATGCCGGCGGGAAGCCGCGACCCGTCGATGACGATGGCTTCAGTGTTGCCCTGCACCCGGATGTCTCCGGAATGGCGCAGTCCGCCCGAAGGCGTGGCAAAGGAGCCGTCCGCAGCGGCTACCAAGACGCCGGTCTTCGGGCTCATCCGGGTCGTGTTGTAGGTGGACAGAATCTGCTCCAGGGCAGTCACCTTCGCGCCGCCGCCGCCGTCGTTGCGCGCTTCCAGCGCGTGAATGTCTACATCATCCTCGTGACGTGCATCGCACTTCCACGCGACCGTGACTTTGAAGCTTGCTCCCTTGTTGAGGGCCAGCTGCAGCTTGGGGGCCGGCTTCGCGCCGGGTTTGTCGAGGGAAAGAGTGAGCATGAAATGATTCCCGCTGTCATGATTTGTGGAGCGCGGCAAGGTCCGCGCGCGACTGTTCGAACATGCTCCGCGCCTGCTCGAACTTTTCTTCAGTTTCCTTCTTGGCCGCTTCAACCAGTTGGTGGATCTCGCGGGTCTGGGCGATGATGGCCGCGATCTGCTCGGCCTGCGCCACGCGGTTTTCGCCGGGCGCCTTCGCCGCGGTGACCGCCACGTCCTTGGTCGCCTGCCCGCGCAACTGTGTGAGCTGCTGGTCCAGGCGCGCCTGGCGCTCGGCGATCTGCTGCACGGATTTCACGGCAAAAGCGCCATGGATCGACAGCAGCGTCATCTTGATCGAAGCAAAGCGCGAAGAGACAGTGGTGGCCGTCTCCTGCAGCGTCGCCACCCCGGCGGCCTCGATCTGTTGGATCACCATCTGGTCTGCCGGCAGGCGCGTATAGGTGCCTTCCAGCGCCAGTGCCCGGCTTTCCAGCAGCCTGAGTTTGTCCTGCAGCTCGCGCACGCGGGCCTGCGCGGCCACATCGGCGGGGTCGGCGGTTGTTTGCTCCTGCGCCACGTACTGCCTGGCCTTCTCGAGGAAGGCGCGGGCCACTGCAGCGTCGAGGGTGAAGCTCGAGAAATGCTCACCATACGATTTTTTGAGCGTGTCGAGCGCCTGCAGTTCGCCGAACAGCGTCTTCATCTCCTTCGACAGTTCGCCTTCGAGGTGTTGCATCTCGTCGGCCAGAGTCCGCGTGCGGCCAGCCACCAGATCGCCGACTTCCTGCATGAATTCACGAAAGGCATCCTCGGGTTTGCGCCCGGCAACCTTGGCAATAAGGCTGGCGAAAAATCCGCGCTGCTCACCCCTCTGGATCTTCTCCAGGATCTCGGGGAGCTTGGCGTCGTCGACCCCCTTTTCCAGGCGCTCGAACAGCGCGAACACCTTGGCAGCCGTCTTCTTGTCAAGACGCACCAGGAAGCCGTCCAGAGTCTGCTGCAGCGCCTGTTCAGAGCCCAGGCCGATGTTGATGATGTCACCGGGCGCAACCGCGCCGAAGTCCAGCGTCCGCAAAGCCTGCTGCGCCTGCGGTACCTGCTCCGGCCGCAGCACGATGGCGCCGGTTTCCAGGGGCGGTGCCGGGATGGGCAGGGTGGCTCGGGTGTCGGTCGCGCGTACGGCGGCGGGGAGTTCGGTGGGTTTCATCAGCTCTTCCTTAAGCACCACGGCGAGTCGCCGGGCCAAGCCTCACTAGATCACATGGCGTTGGTGCAACCATTATTGTCGCTTCCTGTGACTCCACGAGGGCGCGTCCCCAATTGTCGGGATGCGGTCTTTCCGTCGCTGACTACGACAATTAAGATCAATCAAAATCGCTGACCACTGGACTGGCCCCAGTCAGGGGGGGCGGGTGCAACTGCGCTGCGGGTCGCGTTCGGCAGCGCTGCCGGGCAATCTGCTGCACTGATGTTCTCAGGAGTGTGCAGCTTGTCTACCAATGAATCCGATCATCCCCGAACGTCCGGCACGGGTATTCCACGCCTGCTGACCGCTGCACCAGCGTTCTTCCGCATCGCCGAGGTCATGCGCATCACCGTCCTGAGCAGCGCTACGGTGTACCGGCGGCTTGCCGACGGTATATTTCCGCCACCGGTGCACCTGGGTGGGCGGGCCTGCGGCTGGACGCCGGTAGCGCTCCAGGCGTGGATCGAGAATCCCGGGGGCTACCGCGCACCCCGCTCGCCGCATGATGACGATACCGACGTGATGCCAGCATCGCCAAGGGCGGGCCCACGATCACTGCAACGCCGGGATCGCCGCGAAGCTGAGGACATTCACGAGAGGGGTTGGCATGGCACTTCCAGCCTCCAGCTTTCTGCCGCGAAGGGCTTGTCATAGTCGTGGGGAGAGACCACAAAGCATCCCCCCAATCCACGCTACGATATCATCGGCTTTCACCGCAATCGCTGTTTTGCGAGCGGCGGACCACCGCGACGACGCCAGCAATTTTCCTTGAGCAAGTTCCCATCGACCCCCGGCCCAGCCCTGCGCTTTCGTCTCTCGCAAGGAGCCGTGGCGTGGATCGCGGGACTCTGGCTGATCGCAGCCGACAATCCCGCCTTTTGGCGCAGTCTTTGGATGTCGCGCGACGTCGGCGACGTCCGGGTCCTTGCCGCTGTCGGTGCACTGGCGCTGCTGCTGTGGGCGGCCTTCAGCTTTATCTGCCGCCTGCTGTGCTGGCCTCGCACCGGCAAGTTTGCCGTCGCGGCACTGCTGCTGATCGGAGCGGCCGCGGCACATTTCATCGGCACATACGGCATCTTCATCGACAAGGGCATGGCCCGGAACGTTGTGCAGACGGACTGGCGGGAAGCGACGGATCTCCTCTCCTTCCGTTTTGCGTTGGACGTCGCGCTGCGCGGCATCCTGCCCGCCGCCATCCTGGTCTTTTTGGTGGAAGTGCGTTACGCCCCATGGCGTCGTTCCTTGATGCAAATCGGCTGGCATGCGCTTCTGCTCGGCGTCGTCGGGGCCGCGTCTGTCTTTGCGTTCTTTGGCGAATATGCGGACATTGCGAGGAACCACCGCGAGTTGCGCCATCTGCTGACGCCCACCAACGTCGCGAATAGCGCGTATGGACTGTGGAAGGAGAGCCGCGCGCAGCGACAGCCCGTCACGAGACTGGCAGAGGACGCGACCCGGCCCGCAGCGTCCGCGTCCGCCAAGCCTCTCGTCGTGGTGCTGCTGGTCGGGGAGACGGCGCGGGCAGCATCGTTCTCGCTCGGAGGCTATGGGCGGCCCACCAATGCGGCACTGGCGGGCAGAGACGTCGTCTACTTCGACTCCGTCACGTCCTGCGGAACGGACACGGCAACATCATTGCCTTGCATGTTTTCCGACCTGGGCGAAAAGAATTTTTCAGTCAACAAGGCGAACGCACGGGAAAACGTCCTGCACGTGCTCCAGCGCACAGGCGTCGGCGTCACTTGGCTGGAAAACAACTCCGGTTGCAAGGGCGTGTGCGATCGGATCGAGACCGAAGACCTTTCCGCGGCGGGCGCGACCGGGCTGTGCGCTTCCGGCGAGTGCCTGGACGCCATCTTCGTGGACGCGTTGCGCCGGCGCTTGCCGAAGTCGAACAGCGACAGCCTCCTGGTTCTGCACATGAAAGGCAGCCATGGTCCTGCGTACTTCCGACGCGCGCCATCCGCTCGCCCCTTCGCGCCGATCTGCGCTACGGCGGTTATCCAATCCTGTACTGAGGAATCGCTGCGCAACACTTACGACAATTCGATCGCCTACACGAGCGAAGTACTCGCCCAATCCATCGACCTGCTTGCGGCCGACAACACACGTGACACGGTATTGCTCTACGTGTCGGACCACGGCGAATCGCTGGGCGAACGCGGCATCTATCTTCATGGGCTCCCCAAGCTGATCGCCCCCGCCGAGCAGACGCGCATTCCGCTGCTGCTTTGGATGTCCGCCGGCGCCCGGGAGCGGCTCGGCGTGGACACGATCAAGCTGCGGGAGCGCGCTTCACGTGCGGCGTCGCACGACAACCTGTTCCCGACCTTGCTCGGCCTTTTCGACGTGCGGGCCAGGATCTATGACCAGAATGCGGACTTACTCGGAACCGTAAGGGACCGGAGCCCAGAATTGGTCGGCCCGCGCTAACGCGCGGATCGGCCGGTTCTGCGGATACGCACATCCCTTGTGTTGAGCCGCCCCACCAAGTGCGGTCTTGGCAAAGAGGTTCGGGGCGTCAACCTAAACGACCGTCGGCGCGATATGCTTGCGAGCTGTCGCAGTCATGGAGACTTACCATGGGATTGGTACATCGGCGCAGGGTCATCTTCTTCGGCGTCTGGACATGTTACGCGGCGGGCGCAACTCTGGCGAGCCAGCCTTCCGCCTCCGATTTGATCGCGGGTCAGATCGTCAGCATCGATCACGAGGCCGGAAAGATCACCTTGCAACACGCGCCCATTCCCTACCTCCATCTGTCAGCGGGAACGTCGACTTTCCGGTATGTCGAGGCCAAATGGCTGATCGGTCGCCGGCCTGGCGATCGTGTCCGATTTCAGGCCGATCGCATCGACATGTCTTTGCGCATGACCGCCTTGTTCTACATCCCTGGTTGAAACCGGAACGGGATGGCGCTGCCATCCCTTGGATGCCCGCGACGGCTTACTTCTGTCCGCTGGCGCCAACACTGCGTAGGAGAGCGCCGCACTGAGCACCGTGCGAACGCTCACAAGAAGTCTCCACCCAATTGCTCACCACGTGACCCGGTTCCAAAGCGCAGCCGCAGCTCGCGCTCAGGGCAGCAATTCGGCCAGTGCTTGCACGAGCGCGTTCGACCGGCGTGCGCTCGCTTCCTCGTTCGCCGCCGCATCGGCCTGCCGCTGCAGGTATTGCGCGGTGACGCGCCTGCCCTGACGATCACCGTCGCGACCGTCCTTGTTCCGCACCTGCTTCGCTGCACGTTGTACTTCTGCTTCTGAGATAACGGAGCCCCTTTGGTTAGAGATTGAACTCGATCGGCGGGGGCTGCTGCACGTATGGCTGGACGCAGCCGATCTGCTGCCGACAAAGTCGCTTAAGAGGTGTTAGGTTCGCGGGCCATTCGATGAAGAGACGCGGCGGGATGCGCCTCACGCTGTCGCACTGCGTCGAGGCGTCGGCGGCAATCTGAGAAGCGCCTGCGCATACTTGTCGACGCTGAAACTGAATGTGCCGCGGAAGTTGATGTGGCTGGAGTGGGCGGGACCCATCCGCCGCAGCCAGGCGTCGTCAATTTCCATGCCGCCCTTGCGCAGGCGTTCGACCACATCATTCATCCGGTTGGTATTCCAAGCGATCACGATGTTGGTCAGCAAGGCGTGCGAGCCGGAGATCGCCTTCATCTCGTCGCGCCGCCGGCCGCGCTCGGTGGGCAGTTTGCCGGTGTAGACAACCCGCTGCAGCTGATGAACCGACTCGCCCCGGGCAAGCAACGTGTGAATCTCGCGGCGGAAGTCCTCGATGGTGACGTAGTCGCACAAGAAAATGCTTCTCAACAACCTGCCAAGATGTTCAGCAGCGCGACAGGCCGGATCACCTTGAGCCGCGCTGCCGAGAAATCGCAGTGCGAGATCGGCGCCGATCTTGCCCATGCGAATGGAGGCGATCAGCCGCAGCAGTTCATCCCACCCTTCGCGGATGGCCCTTCGCGAGAGGCGCTTGACCGTCACGCGCTCGATGTTCTCCGGCACGGCGAAGCCTGCCGGCAGGTAGAGCTTTCTCTCGGCCAGGTCGCGCAGGCGCGGGCACAGGTCGAATCCGAGCAACTTGGCCACCGCCATGGCACCGTTGGTGTAGCCGTGGGTGTCGACCGCCAGCAGGGACAAGCGAATGCGGTCCTGGCTGCGGTTGTGCTGCTCCACGCCCTCGATCGCCACCCCGGCTTGGCGTTCGTTGAGCACGATCGGCTGGTCGTAGACGATGCCCCATCGATCCAGCAGGTGCGTGTAGATGCCCGCCGCGTAGGTACGCCGGCGGGGATCGACGCGGGCGCTCCACAGGTGGCGGGATGCGTCCAGCGACATCATGTCGGCCGAGGCCTTCTCGCCGCTGCCCCAGTGGGCGGCCAGCGGGACGCGGCCCTGGAATTCGACCACCCGCTCGTTCGCGCGCCGCAACCGGCCATGGGTTTCCAACGCCCGCATGGCCACCGACACTTGCGCCGTGTCAACGCCCGGGATCATCGACGCAGCGGTCTTGGCGTCGATGTCGGTGCCGTGTGCGAGCAGCGCCGCATACAGGGCAAGCAGTTGCGCCACGGTTTCGGCTCGATGTCCGAGCAGCACCTCACTGACGCTGCACAGCGCGTCCATCTCCAGCAGAATGTCGGGGAATTGCACGTCGCCGATCAACTGGTAGATCAGGTCGCGCATGCGGCGCGGCTCCCCATCGTCAGGCAAGGCGGTGACCGCCGGCAGATGCAGCATCCCGTCGGCGCCGATCTCGATCTTGCCTTTCTGGCAGGCCTCGGACACAGCGATGACGCCGACCTTCAGATTGTCCAAGGCGGGCTCGATGAATTCGTCGGCCGTGCGCGGCAACCCCAGCAGGGCGATGTACTTGTCGCGCTCGCGCGCCCACTCTTGCGGCGAGATCAGCATCTGATCGCGCTGCCGGAAACTCAGCGAGTGATCGATCCACACCTTGCCGCTGCGCAGGCTTTTGCGCAAGGACATCATGGTGCACGCGGCAAAGGCCTGCAGGCCGCTCTTGGGATCGGCGTCATGGACAAGATCGTGCCAAGCCGCACCCACCTCAGGGATCTTGAACTCTGGCGGCAATTCCGTCGCCTTCATGCCTTGGAGGTCGCGCCAGGCAGTCCACTGCGTAAAACCGGTGTCGTCGGCTTGCCCCCCGAATTCGAGGCCCTCCAAGCCGCCCAGAAACGCCTTGACGCGCTGCTGGTCCGCCGCCAGGGCCCGGCGAACATGGGACAGGAAGCTGCCCTGGGGCGTATCCAGCAGGTCCGACAAGACCTGATCGGCCTCCATACAGCGCACGCGCCAGGTTTTTGTCTCGTCACGCAGGACCACCCTGGCCTTGAGCGCCTGCTGGCGAGCGGTGCTTTCTGATCGACTCCGGCTGGTCTGGGCTTTCTGTGCAGCGTCGCGAAACAGTTTCTGGCTGCGCCGGCTGCCTTGCTGTATCGCCAGGTCGGTGAGTTCGAGCAGGGTCATGCGCAGAAAGCACACCAACTCGATGGTTTGCGTCGTGTCCTTGATTTCTTTCGACTTCGCGGGCCGGCGCGCTTGCATCTGCTGGGCGTAGGCGCGCTGTTTGGGGATGGCGATGTCGTCGAGCGGCCATTCGTGTGCCGTCAGTCCCTTGAGATACCGGATCTTTTCAAGGACTTCGGTCAGGCTGGTCGGGCCGTGGCGCCTTGACGGCGTCTTGAGCCATTCGAGATGGGTGGCAGTGCCGTCAGGGCGCTGACGGTAGGTTGACTCGCGGCAGCTCTTGAGCGTGGCCGCCGGCACGGCTTTGCTGATGGTCTGCAAAATCTCGGCTTCGGTCGCAGCGAACGCGGCGCGCGCCCAGTCCTGCACACGCCGCGGACCGGGGATCAGGATGCGGTGCTCGTACAGCCAGTGGCATGCCGCAGTGGCGAGGTCGTCGGAGTGGGAGGCTTCGGCGGCCTGCAGCTTGAGCAGGGCGACCAGCTGCGCCTCGGACTGTTCGTCGAGGTCCTTGAGGCCCAGGTGGGTTTTCGCCCAGAGCTGGTGTATGTACAGCGTCTGGCTGCGCTGATAGATCGAGCGCAGGCTGGCGATCGTGGGCGCAGTCGTCCTGAAGGTCTCGCCGACGTAGCGCAGGAGATTTCTGGGCAATACCGTGGAGCTGTCCAACGGGCGGCCCACCGCTCGCAGATACAGCACCATCAACGCCGCCGGCGCGCGGTGGTCGGAGCGAAACTGCGCGCCTACTGCCTTGATGTCGGCCGCAGTGAGCAGGAAAAACTGATTCAGGTCGAAGTCGGACAGGCGGTTCGACAGGCCCTCCTGGCCAACAAAGCGAAGGGCGTAGGTTGACATGGCCGACGTCGAGCAGGTGTGGTTGGCCAAGTGTACGACGGCCGTTGAGCGGGCCTAACTTGGCGTATTTCGGTCGATCAGCAAGGCTGCAAGCCGCGCCCGGAAAGGGTTCGCGCGGAAAACGCACCAATTTGCACGAAAAGTACGATCACCCCGTTACCGCGTTGCAGGCCGGACACTCGTTTGCTTTCGAGTCGGTTATGTCCACCCCGGGGTGACCTCTGTTTTTGTGCAGAATCAGAATTCGACGGCAAAAATCCCTTTGACTCCAATTACTTAGCGCTTTGCAGACGCTTTCTTCGAGGTAA
Organism: Acidovorax sp. BoFeN1; assembly: GCF_003345135.1. NCBI lineage: Bacteria > Pseudomonadati > Pseudomonadota > Betaproteobacteria > Burkholderiales > Comamonadaceae > Acidovorax > Acidovorax sp. BoFeN1. Next base: position 21,856 of record NZ_QOZT01000022.1, on the reverse strand, counting down.
AAAATCTTCAAGAGTTTTGCCCCGCACCAGGGCTTCGTTCAACCATCTGGGACGTCGGCCCTTTCCGGCCCAGGTATTGCCCTCAGCGTCTTGATAAACACCCGTTTGGCTATCTGAAGGCGAGTCTCTTTGTAGGGTCTTACGCGGAGCCAATTTCGTGCCGAACCTACCCGCACCCATTTCAAACAAGTCATCCGGCACAAGATCGAACTTGGTGATCGCCTCTTTCAATAGCGGAATGATTTCCTCGGCCTCGCGGGCTTCACTCATCGCCTCTTCGAGGCGTTTCTTCATCTGGGTGAGTGTCTTGGGCAACGCGATCTCAATTCAGAACCCTGCCAACTTCCTTCCACCGAACTACCGCGAAGTCCTCCACGGATTGGCGAGGTGCTGGGAACCCGCACTGCCACTCGTACCTGCTTCGAGTCAATTCGTCGAGCCCGGTCCGCGTTACGACACCGGTCCTCTAACCGTCTTTCCAGGCAAAACGGCCTTCGTAGACAGGAGTCGCGCACCCAGTCAACACGGCCGACGCCAACAACGTCACGATCCAATAGGGTCTGAATGCCATGGTGTCTTGACCTCATTTTTTGATGCTGTGGTGCAAACTGCATGCAGCCAAGCACCGCTATTGAAATCAGTCGGCCTTTGCGATCAGCAGCCGAAGCTACTGCACCGATATGGTAGGGCCTTCAGTACCACTCAGTGGTGATCGCGAGATCGCGGCCTCTTGGGTGATCTGGACTGAAAGCGCAGCGCCTGATTCTCTCTCAGTCTTTTTGCAAGGCGACGGCTGTACTTGGTTCGCACCTCCAGCGGCGGGTGATACTTTAGCCAGAGATGACGCAGGCTCCAGAATACCAACACGGATATCAGCAACCCGATCCATATCCAGAACAGTTTGGTAAATAGTCCGTCCTGGACCGGCTGCATAGACATGTATCACTCCACTCGCCGAACCCGACGGGCGTCATGCTTTCTCCGCAGGGCGGCGCGCACCAAGGCTGTAGGTGACGTCGGCACCCCGCGCAGCGACATCTCCCCTCGTGCGGGGAGTTCTTGCCAAACTTGGAGTTGCCACTTGGCCATACCGCATGGCAGTTGCGATCTCGTTCGCGCTACTTCAGCGTGAAGCGGACGGAAGCCACGGCCTTTCCAACCTTCGAGACTGCAACCACGGCTTTTGTGCCTGAGGCGACCTTGAAATTGCCGGCGGCTTCGAGCTTGCCATCCACGGGCTGGAGCTGGACTTCCTGCTTGTCACTACCCGCCAGGAGAGTGGCCTTCGCGGTCATGCCTGAAACATCAAACGGCTTGCCGTGGTCGCGCATGAACAGTTGCAGCTTGTCGGCCTTGGCCACCAGCTCGTAGTCCACCTCTTTCGCTTGAGCGGTGACGCCCCCGTGCATCGGCTTGGCTTCGTGGCCGTGGTCATCGGCAGCGAAGGCCGTGCCGGAGATCGATACCGCGAGCGCGATGAGGACTTGAGAGAATTTCATGAAAGTTCCTTTGGAGCGAGATTTATGGAAAGGAGAGGTCCCGCGGCGAGCGGGACCTTTCACAACTACACGGGAGCGGACACGTCCGGCGGGTGCGAGGGCTCGGCCGAAACGTCCTCATCTTTCTCATCGGGCCTGTGGGCCAGACGGTAAAGAATTGGCAGCACGAGCAGCGTGAGCAGTGTGGAAGAGAGAATTCCACCGATTACTACCGTTGCCAAAGGCCGCTGAACTTCGGCGCCTGTGCCTGTAGCGATGGCCATGGGAATGAAGCCCAGCGATGCCACGAGCGCAGTCATGAGCACTGGCCGCAACCGGGTCAAAGCGCCTTCGCGAATCGCTGCATCAAGCCCAACACCGTCCTCCCTCAAGCTGCGGATGTAGGAAATCATCACCAGCCCGTTGAGCACTGCCACGCCGGAGAGTGCAATGAAGCCCACGGCAGCCGAAATGGACATAGGGATGTCGCGCAGCCACAGCGCCAGGATGCCCCCCGTCAAAGCGAATGGGATGCCCGTAAAGACCAGCAGTCCATCCTTGGCATTTCCGAACATTGCGAACAACAGGACGAAGACAAGCAACAGGGAAACCGGCACAACAATCTGCAGGCGCTTGGTTGCCGATTGCAGGTTTTCAAAGGTGCCGCCCCAGCTCGTCCAATAGCCGGTAGGAATCTTGATCTGGGCCAGGCCTTGTTCAGCCTCCGCTACGAACGAACCCACGTCGCGACCCCGCACATTGGTGCTCACCACGATACGTCGCTTACCGTTCTCGCGGCTGACCTGGTTGGGGCCAGGGGCAAGCTCGAACGTCGCCACCTCACCCAACGGGATGAAATTGGTCTTGGTCTCCGTACCACTCTCAGAGCGCGGCAGCGGTATGGGCAGCCGCTTCATCGCTTCCAAATCATTGCGGACGGTCTCGGGGAGACGGACCAGAATGTCGAATCGACGATCTCCTTCAAACATCGTGCCTGCCTCCCGTCCGCCGATGGCCGTAGCCACGGTGTCCTGGACGTCAGCAACGTTCAGCCCATAGCGTGCGGCCTTCTGGCGGTCGATGTTCACGGTCAGCATCGGAAGGCCCGTCGTCTGCTCGACCTTCACCTCAGAGGAGCCCTGGATCTTCTGCAGCATCGCTGAGACTTCTTCAGCGGACTTGTTGAGCACCTCCATGTCGTCGCCGAAGATCTTGACTGCCACATCGCTTCGCACACCCGAGATCAGCTCGTTGAAGCGCAGCTGAATGGGCTGGGAAAACTCGTAGTTGTTGCCCGGAATCTTCCCGAGAACCCCCTGGATGCCCGCTAGCAGCTCATCGCGGGTCTTGCGAGGCTCCGGCCATTCGTCCATCGGCTTGAGCATGATGTACCCGTCCGAAATGTTGGGTGGCATCGGGTCGGAGGCAATTTCGGCAGTACCGGTTCTTGCGAAGATGCGCTCGATCTCGGGAAACTTCGCCTTCAGTGTCCGCTCGATCTGCTGCTGCATAGCCACCGACTGGGACAGGCTGGTGCCCGGAATGCGCAGCGCCTGGATGGCAAGGTCACCCTCATTGAGGTTGGGAACAAATTCGCTGCCCATGCGGGTGGCGATCAATCCGCACAAGACCACAGCGACTGCAGCAATGGTGAGGACGAGCGTTTTGGCGCCCATCACGCGATCGAGCAGCGGGGCGTACATGCGCTTGGCATAGCCAAGGAGAAAGTTCTCCTTCTCGCTGACCCGATTGCCGATGAAAAGCGCAACCGCTGCCGGGATGAACGTCACCGACAAAATCATCGCGCCGAGCAGTGCGGCGACCACGGTGAACGCCATCGGGTGGAACATCTTTCCTTCAACACCCGTGAGCGCGAAGATGGGCAGGTACACCACCATGATGATCAGTTGCCCGAACAGTAAGGGGCGGCGCGATTCCTGGGACGCGAGGAACACTTCATTGAAGCGCTCTGCCCGGGTCAGCGGCCGCCCGTGATGCGCTTGCGCGTGGGCAAGACGCCGAACACAGTTCTCAACGATCACGACTGCCCCGTCAATGATGATGCCGAAGTCCAGAGCCCCGAGACTCATCAGGTTGGCGCTCACCTTGTACTGGACCATCCCCGTGAACGTAAAGAGCATCGACAAGGGGATGACCATTGCAGTGATGATTGCCGCTCGGATGTTCCCAAGAAAAAGGAACAGGATCACGATCACGAGAACGGCACCTTCCAGCAGGTTCTTCTTCACCGTACTGATGGCCTTGTCGACGAGCACCGTGCGGTCATAGACCGTCACCGCATGCACCCCCTCTGGAAGGCTCTTGTTGACCTCCACCATCTTCTTGTCTACCGCCTGGGAGACGGTCCGGCTGTTTTCTCCAATCAGCATGAACACGGTGCCGAGAACCACTTCCCGACCGTTGTCCGTGGCAGCTCCGGTTCGAAGCTCCCGGCCAATGCCCACTTCGGCCACGTCCTTGACGCGCACGGGCACGCCGTTGGCGCTGCTGAGAATCACGTTGCCAATGTCCTCCAGGGATTTCACCTGGCCAGGTGCACGGATGAGGTACTGCTCGCCGCGCTTTTCGATGTAGCCCGCGCCCACGTTGCCGTTGTTGCGATCCAGAGCGGTTACTACGTCCTGCAACGTCACGCCCAGCGAAGCCAAGCGCGCGGGGATTGGCGCAATCTGGTATTCCTTGGCGAAGCCGCCGATGGAGTTGATTTCCGTCACGCCAGGAACGTTGCGCAGCTGCGGCTTGATGATCCAGTCCTGGATCTCGCGCAGGTCGGTCGGGGTGTAGGGTGAGCCATCGGGCTTCTTCGCACCGTCCTTGGTTTCGACGGTCCAAAGGTAGATTTCCCCCAGCCCGGTCGAGATGGGCCCCAGCGCTGGCGTGATGCCAGCCGGCAGTTTGTCCCGGGCCTCCTGGATGCGCTCGTTGACGAGTTGGCGAGCGAAATAGATGTCGGTGCCGTCCTTGAAAATGACGGTGACCTGCGACAGTCCATACCGTGAAAGCGACCGCGTCTGATCCAGGTTCGGCAGGCCGGCCATGACCGTCTCAATCGGGTATGTGACCCGCTGCTCGGTCTCAAGGGGCGAGTACCCGGCCGCCTGCGTGTTGATCTGGACCTGGACGTTCGTGATGTCGGGCACGGCGTCAATAGGCAGCTTCTGGTAGCTGAAGACGCCGAAGGCCGCCATGGCGAAGGCCGCAAGCAGCACCAGCCATCGCTGCTCGATCGAGAATCGGATGAGTTTTTCAAACATGTATAGGCTCCAGGATCAGTGCGTGTGTTCGGCAGATCCCTTGCCGAGCTCAGACTTCACGACGAAGCTGCCAGTCGAGGCGTAAGGCATGCCGGCCTTGAGGCCCCCAAGGACCTCGATCCGCTTGCCATCGCTGCGGCCCAGCTTCACTGGCTGAGCAATAAACCCACCGTTGACCTTCAGGAAGACAACGGGCTTGTCTCCAAGGGTCTGTACCGCGTCAGCCGAAATCGTCACGGGTGCCGCTGTTTCTTCAGAAATAACCTCGACATTCACGAACAGGCCGGGGCGCCAGGCGCCTTTGGGGTTGTCCAGAACCACGCGGGCTTTGGCTGTACGGGTTTGCTCGCCGATCAGCGCGCCTACAAAAGCGACAGTCCCCGTGGCCGATGCGTCAAACGCTGTGGCCTTGATGGTGACTTTCTCGCCCACCCGCACCGACGGCAGATCCTTCGCTGGAAGGTTGATTTCCGCCCACACGGTGGAGAGGTCGGAGATGGTGAACACCGCAGCATCTTCCTTGACGGCTTCGCCCAGGCTCAGATGCTTCTCGATGACGATCCCGTCAAAGGGCGCACGCAGCTCGATGCGATTGAGACCGGAAGCGGACGAGGTGGACAGGCCCAGCGCACTCAGCTTTTGATTGGCGTTGGCCACAGCCACCTCTGCTTCGCTCAGGGCTTGCCTGGCCTGCAGGTAGTCCTGTTCGGCAGATACCTTCTGCTCCCACAGCTTCTTTTCTCGCTCGTAAGTCGTCTTGGCCAGCGCGAGGCGCTTGTGGGCCGTCTGCAGCTCGCTGCGTTGCTCCGAGGCAGTGGGGCTGGCAATGGCAGCCAGGACTTGTCCCTTCTTGACGACTTGGCCAAGGCTGGCACTGACGCTTTCCACCACACCGGCGAGCCGTGGAACCACATGCGAGGTGCGGTCTTCGTTGAGCTTGATTTCACCAGGCAGCAAGAGTGCCGTCTTGATGTTGGCGGCGGATGTCGTATCCACCGTAATCGAGGCAGCCTTGATCTGGGCGTCTGCCAATTCAACCTTGCCTTCTTCCTTGCTCATCACGAACATGAAGGGCTCGGTGGCCGTCTGCGCGATGATCTCGATCTCGAATGCATGGGGTTCGGGAACGATTTCCTTACTGACCAGGCTGTCTTTTTCCTGAACGAAAGTCAGCTTCTGCTTTTCGTCTGTCAGGCGGGTCACCGTTGCGGTGACCGTCGCGGCATTCAGCGGCAGCGCCTTGTCTTTGTCGAACAACCAGATGCGCAGCCGCGGCTCTCCACCATCCTCGGACAGCAGCGCCTCCAGGCTGAAATCGCCTTCCTTGAAAACGGTACCGCCGTGAGCGCCCTTGGCTTCGCTCTTTTCGTGGTGCTCGCCGTCCGCATGGCCCTTGTCATCGTCGTGGCCCTTTTCTCCTGCCTTGCCGTGGTGCTCACCGTCGCCGTGGCCCTTGGCTTCAGTGTGGCCGCCGTGCCCGTGGCCATCGCCTTCGGCAACTGCCGTCTTGGGCTTTCCGCCGCCTTGCAAGATGAAGGCGCCGGCCCCGACCCCCAATGCGAGGACGACGGCAATGGCGATCAGATGCTTTTTGCTGATGGTGGATTTGCTGGTGTTCATGGTGATTCTCAGTTCTGCGTTGCGATCAGGCGGGAAGCGGTAGTGCCGCCGAGCAAGCGGTCAACATCAGCCGCTGCGCGGTGCGCCTCGCCAAGTGCTTTGAGGTATTGGGCTTTGGCTGTGAAGTAGGTACGCTGCGCATCCAGCACCTCCAGGAAATTGAACTTGCCGTTCTCGAAGCCGATGGTTGCCGAGTCATACGCTGACTTCGCACCTGGCAGAACTTCCTGCTTCAGCGACTGCACCTCCGCTGCAATCGTGGACAGTCGCTCCCGGGCCTGTGCCACTTCGCTGTGCAGACGCACAGTGGCGCCCTGCAGCTCATCTCGCGCCTTGTCCTCCCGCTTGAGTGCTTCAAGGAGGTTGCCTTGGTTGCGGTCGAACACTGGCAGCGGGACAGAAACACCGAAGAGGAGCACGTTGCGCTGCGTCTCGTTGCTACGCTGCATACCCACGCTGACCTTGACATCCGGCACTCGCTTGCTTTGCTCAAGATCAGTCAGGGCCTTGCGCCGATCCACCTCGATGCGTGCCAGGACAACGGCAGGCGAAGAAGAAATCAGAGCCTGAAGATCGGCGAGGTTCGGTACGGGAGGGAGGGTTTCAGCCGTGCCCTCCAGCACGGTGTAAGGAACGTCGGTCCGTCCCATGAGCGCGAAAAGGCGGGACAGGGCATTGCGCTGTTCACTCGCAGCCTGAGCGAGCTCAACGCGGATACCGGCTTCCGCGACCCTCGCCTTGGTCTCTTCAACTGGCGACACCTTGCCGGCCGCCACGCGCTTTGCAACAGTGTCCGTCGAAGACTTTGCAAGCGCCGTGCTGTCCGTCGCGAGCGCCAGGCGCTCCCGCGCCGTCAGCACATCGAAGTAGGCTGCAGCGACATTGGCCCGCACCGTGGCCTTCAGTTCGATGAGTTGGGCCTGCGCCTGTTCGCGGGACTTTTCCGCGGCCTTGGTGCGTGCCGCGCGCTTTCCCCCCAACTCCACGGGAAGATTGAGTTGCCAGCTTTGCGTGCGCGTTTTGGAGCGCGCATCTTCCAGCGAGTAGGCAAGCTCCGGGTTGGGCCGTGCGCTTCCTTGAAGCACTTGACCCTCGGTCGCCTCCAACTGACGCATCGCAGCTGCCACCTCGGGATTTCCCTCCAGAGCGAACTCGATGGCCCTGGCCAGCGACAGCGGCGTGGAAGCAGCCGTAGCGGCAGCCTGAGGTGCTTGCCCGCTGGCGATTGGTGCTTGCGACACGCCCTGCGCAAAAGCGCCGCTGGACGCCGCCAGCAATATGGCCGCCGCGCTAGCTGCGAGCCCGATTTTCTTGCGGCCGCGCCATGCCTGCGGCTTTCCTTGAAGGTAAATACCCTTGAACATTCGATTCTCCAGTGATTTCAAAACACAAAGGAATCAGTGGGGTGGCAACCGTGCAGTTGCTTGGCAACTCGTCACTCATCACAGCCGCGACACGCGCAACTACATCCGCCAGAGGGGCGGACACGAATGACTGAAGGAAGGAGAGATACCCCGCCGATTAGGCGAGGACGGACCACTGAGGGCGGTCAGGGGGATTGGGCGTTACACAAGCCAACCGCTCGCTGGGCTGGGCATCCAAACTACTGTCATGAGAGCCGCCTTGCTTGGCATAGGACAAGTTGAAGACGCCGATGCCGACGCCATGGCAAACCCAGCAATCGGAATCAACCTGGTCGGCGTTTTGCCCGTTCTTGTCTGCTGGGTCAACCACGCTTTTGGCCTCATGCTCATGCTCATGATGCCCCACATGTTGTGTCTGAGCCGTAGCGCGTTCATGCATGCAATAGCTAGCAACCGCAGACCAGCTGAACTGGAGCGGTAGCAATGCCAGTATAAAAACAGCTATCAAGCGGCGCATTTTTTGATTCTAGCACGCGACAATGAAGTCTTCGTGTGAGCAAGGATAGACTCTGGATAGAGGCGATGCGTTGAAAATCAGCTGCCGGAGTACAGTTCCTTCATACGCTGTTTTTCAGCGGCAGACATGCTCAGGTATTCCTGTTGCACCTGCTCACGGGTCTTGGAGGGGCTCATTGCCTTGACAGGCAGAGCACCACCGCGCGCGATGATCGCCAGTGTGCCGTCCTTACGGGCGACGGTCACCGCCTGAAGAGCGTCGGCACGGGACATCGCGCTCTGGAAATGGTCGGGATGGGTGGTAAATCCCACTTCGCCATCTGCAGGGTGATACAGCGAGGATGCAGACGCCAAACCTGGAGCCGCGATGGCAAGGGCGATCAGGGAAAGCGCGAGGGGTTTGCGAACAATCATGGTTTTTTCTCTGGGTTCAGGTAAGCACTTGGCGATTTGCCTAGGCGATGCCTTGCGACACGAGATGAACTTTAGAAAGCGAACCGCGACAAGACACCAACAGCCAGATGACAAATTCGTAATATTTGAATACCCCGCATGCTTCGACAATGGCGTCATGAAAATTTTGCTCATTGAAGACGAAGTCAAGCTTGCTGAGTACCTGCGCAAGGGACTAGGAGAGGTCGGCTACGTGGTGGACGTAGCCCACAACGGCGTGGATGGGCTGCACATGGCCCTCGAAGGCGGGCACGACCTGCTGGTGCTGGACGCGATGCTCCCAGGGATCGACGGTTTCAGCCTCCTCACCGCTTTTCGCAAATCCAGGCAGACACCCGTTTTGATGTTGACAGCGAGGGTGAGCGTCGAGGACCGCGTGCTGGGACTGCAGACAGGTGCTGACGACTATCTGGTTAAGCCCTTCGCGTTTTCCGAACTTAACGCACGCATCCAGGTGCTCCTGAGGCGCACGCATGGCACACGGGATGCGGCAGAGCCCACGCAACTGCGCCTTGCCGATCTCGACGTGGACTTGGTGCGGCGCAAGGCGTTCCGCGGCGGTCAGAAGTTGGAGCTGACCGCCAAGGAGTTCCTGCTTCTGACACTGTTCCTGCGAAGGAACGGCGAGGTACTGTCTCGCACCGAGATTGCCGAGCAGGTGTGGGACATGAATTTCGACAGCAACACCAACGTGGTGGAGGTGGCCATCCGGCGCTTGCGCAACAAGATCGATGCGCCCTTCGAGAAGGCACTGCTTCACACCGTTCGGGGTATGGGTTACATCATGGAAGAGCGCAAGGAATGAATGCACTGATCCAATATCGCTCACTGCGCCAGCGGCTTTCCTGGTGGCTGGCGCTGCAAAGCTTTGCCGGCCTCGGGTTGGTCTGTCTGGCTGTGTATCTGGTGACCGAGTTCAATTTCCGTGATCGGCAAGAGGACACGCTGGCCCAAAAAGAGAATGTCATTCGACACCTGTTGGCGGACGGTAAAGAGCACGGGAAGTCAGAAGACCTCGCGCACAAGCTCGACGATTTCCTGGTGGGGCACGGAGATCTGTCGCTTGAAGTGACTCGGGGCGACGGGGCCGTGCTCTACGCACACACCCGCAACCAGAATGCGAAGACGGTGTGGCGTCAACGGCAGTTCGAGGTTGCACAGACTGCGGGCCAGCCCCCCTCCAAGGTTTTGCGCGTCCGGTTATCGTTGGACACCCAAACGGACAACCAGTTGCTGCACCGGCTTGCACTTACCTTGCTGGTGGCAGCCATCGGAGGGGCCATCGTGGTTTCGCTGGGTGGCTTCTCCCTGGTCAACCTGGGCCTGGCGCCCGTTCGAAGACTGGTCAGCCAGACGCGTGCGTTGTCGGCGGACAACCTGCACCACCGGCTCGACGGTGCAGAGCAACCCCTTGAACTCGTGCCCCTGATCGACCAGTTCAATGCGCTCCTGGAACGCATCGAAAATGCCTACTCACAGATGGAGGGCTTCAATGCCGACGTAGCGCACGAGTTGTGCACGCCACTGGCCACGCTCATTGCCAACAATGAACTGGCGCTAAGGCGCCCTGAACAGGAGGACATGCGAGAGGTCCTAGCTTCCAACCTGGAGGAATTACATCGCCTGACCGCCATTGTCAACGACATGCTGTTCCTGTCCCAGGCGGATCGGGGCGTGGGCGCACGCCGCGCTCCCGTAGTTAGCCTTGCATCGATGGCTGCAGACGTGTTGGACTACCACGAGGCGGCGCTGGCCGAGGCCGGTCTCACCGCCGAAGTGGTGGGCGATGCCCATGGTGCCTTTGACGTGCCGCTGTTGCGCCGGGCCCTGTCAAACCTGCTAGGCAACGCCACCCGATACGCAAAAAATGGCTCGATCGTCCAGGTCACCTTCAAACCTTCTGATGAGGACCGCGTGCTGATCCGTGTCGCTAACTGCGGAGATACCATCGATCCAGAGGTACTTCCGCACCTGTTTGATCGATTCTTCCGCGGCGATCCCGCTCGCAGCCATGGGCAAAGCAACCATGGCCTCGGCTTGGCCATCGTTGGCGCGATCGCTCGCATGCACCAGGGTGAGCCGGTTGCATGGTCAGAGAACGGGGTGACGATTGTCGGGATGGAAATCCGCGCTCTGTAACGAGCTCTGGTGCCGGTGATCCCACTTACGCATCCATGAGCCCGAACTGTGCTTCTTCAGGGGGGGCTGGATCGATTTTCTGATTTATGAGTTCGTGTTTTCGGGTTGGATGTTCTGCAATTGACCGAAGCGACTCCATCGCACTTACTCCCATGCAGGATATTTTCCCATGTCTTCATGGTCGGGCCTTGTCACCGCGATAAGGTCAAGAACAGCAAAAGATGACAGAAAAGTCATCGTGCTGTCCGCGTTCTGTTGGGTCAGGATTTCTACGATGAACACATCTCATCATCGCTTGGCAAAGGCATGGGAGATGCAAAATTTACTGACTTCTATAAGGACCTTAGCCATGACTCAACGTCGTCTCTCCCTTTCTTCCATGATCGCAGCAGTGGCCGCAGTGGTCACTCTGGGTCTTCCAGGGATGGCTTCGGCAGCGTACGAGCATCCTGCCAACAATGAAAAGGGCATCATCGTTCACCCGGAACACTGGAAGAGCGATAAGACGCGAGAGCAGGTTATCGCGGAAACCAAGGCTGCCATGCAGCAAGGACTCCTCTCTTATGGCGAGAGCAACTACCCAATGCCTGTGCCTAATGTGGGCCCAGGGAAAACTCGTCAGGAAGTGATCAACGAAATGCTGAACGAGTCACCTGCCGAACGCGACGCGCGTCAGCGTCTCTACTATCCGGGTTGATCGCCCCCAGTTGCGGTTCCAGCGGATTATGCTGAACCCAGCCTTTGAGATCTCTGGCGTCGGCCTGACTAACCTCGGGAAAGCCCAGGCCGCCGCCCAATTTCCCATGCCACCCCACTGCCGCGCACCGTCGCGGCAACCTGCTTTCCCAACTGCTGCTCGATTACCGGCTTCCACGGCACCAGGCAAAATCCCAGGCCGTCATTGAGCATGGCGTAGCGCCCGCTGGCGAGCATCACGCTTCGCCGGTAGATGCCCGCTACGCGCTCCCTATCGGGGAGGGGCCGATGCTCCAGCCCGGTTTCAGCGGCAATGTCTTCGCGGCATGCGACAGCTCGCGGTTGCGCAGCGTCGCCGGAAGATTGCGCGTCAGGATGATGCGCTGCCCGCGCCGCTCGGTCAGACCCTAGTCGGCCAGGAAGTCGGCGCGTTTCTGTAGTACTTCCTTGGCCGCGCTGCCAAACCCTAGTTAGCTCAGCTCTTTACCGGCGCCGATCAACTGCTGGTCCAGCCAGGCGGCCCCAATCACGCGCGCCTGCCGCTCAATGGGCAGGTGCGTCATCTCCACGGCCACCCACGTCGATCGACAAAGCCTTGAGTCGGTGCGCGCGTTCCCTGCGCCTCTTCCTTCTTGTGATCCGATGCTATTGAAAACCCTGTAGCGGGTGCAGAGTCAAGTTCACAGGTTTTACAGTGACCGAGACATGCGTATAGCCCGACGATGAGGCAGCCAGCTGCCCGCGAAGTTCAGCCCATTGGGTCTGCACAAACACGCACCTTGCGCGCTGCTGCAGATGACAAATTTGTCATCCAGATGATCGCTATCTGTTGGTTACGGATCGCTAGAGTCCTTCATGTCGCCCCAAGGCGTCACTGCGCCGACATCGGCGGCGCGGTCATCATTAAGAAGGAACTCTACATGCGTTCGACTCGCCTCATCCAGGTGGCCATTATTTTCGGCATGGCCTCTGCGTCTGCCATGGCAGCTGACACGTTTGCCAACGGTCAATCGTTCTACGGTCAACCCGCTCAGCAGGCCGCCAAAGCCCGAGTCGTGGATGTCTCAACCGCCCGGCACCTGAACGTTGCCTACGGTGATACGGTCACGTTCCGCAGCGAAGGCAAGGAGTTCTCGTGGACGTTCAACGGGCTCGATCGCCGGCCCGTGGACCTGGCAAAGATCGCGCCAGCCGGATTCACGGGCAAGTCGCTCAACGTGTATGTCGCGCAAAACCCGCTGACCCGGAACTAAGGGGTCACGCGCCGCGCCTGAGGGTTGCTGTCAAGCAGGGAGGGGCATCATTGGATATCTTTGGTCGCCACGTCGTACAGCAGCGGCACGAAAAAATCGGACTGTGCATCACCCTCGGGCGGCCGGCGCGCGTCAAGGTAGGGTTGGTAAGTCAGTGCTTGACGCCGCGCTGTTTGGTACCGGTACCGATTTCGCGATGCACTCCAGGCAGATGCGACTCGATGGGTGGGGTTGGTGGGATGTGGTTGTGTTGACGCGCGGCAATTACCAGACCGCCCAAGATGCCGCAGTCCCCGGCCAAATGACCAGATGAACACTGCCGCTGCAAACTGCGCAACTCTGCTTCCAGCGCCTGAAGTTCTCGAATACGGTCAACCACGTGCCCGATATGTGCCTGCAGCAGCGCGTCCACCGCGCCGCAGTTCTCACCGGGCGCGTCTTTGAAATGCAGCAGCACGCGGATCTCATCGAGTGTCATGTCCAGGCTGCGACAGTGCCGGATGAAGGCCAGACGCTCGACGTGGCTACCGTCGTACACCCTGTAGTTGCTTTCCGTGCGCTTTGCTGTCGGCAGCAGTTGCACCCGCTCGTAGTAGCGGATGGTTTCTGTCTGCGTGCCGGTGGCCTTGGCCAGTTCGCCAATTTTCATTGCTCCGCTTTCAAAAATGAGCTTGCTGTAGAACGCCGCACGATGCATTTCTGTGCTACCACTTGACTTTAAAGTCACTATAGGGTTTCCAATTAGGCCATGAAACCAGAAACCAGCACCTCCACAAGCGTTGACTCCTGCTGTTCCGCAGGTCGTTCAAGTCCTGCCACGCCTGGCAATGTGACCGCCAGCGTTTCTGGCCAGGCCAGGCTTTTCAAAATCGCGACCATGGACTGCAGCGCCGAGGAGGCGGAAATCCGCCGGGCGCTGGAGCCACTGGAAGGTATCCGCTCTTTGGGATTTCAGCTTGGCGCGCGCACGCTGAAGATCGATGCGCAAGAAAGTGCGTACCCCTTGGCCCTGGAGGCGATCCGCAAAGCGGGATTCGATCCGCAGCCCGTGGCCACGGCATCAGCCCCCCAAATCAGCCAGGGCAAGCTTTTCAAAATCGCGACCATGGACTGCAGCGCCGAGGAGGCGGAAATCCGTCGGGCGCTGGAGCCACTGGAAGGTATCCGCTCTTTGGGATTTCAGCTTGGTGCGCGCACGCTGAAGATCGATGCGCAAGAAAGTGCGTATCCCTTGGCCCTGGAGGCGATCCGCAAAGCGGGCTTCGATCCGCAGCCCGTGGCTGCAGCTGTGCGTTCTGAAGAAGGAAAGGCAGCGGGACATGCCGAAGGCGATGACCATCAACACGGGTTTGCCGGTGGCATTTCCCGCCTAGTTGCCGCGCTTGTATTCGCCACGGGAGCGGAGGTGCTCTCCTTCTTCGCACCCGATCAAATGGCCTGGAAGGTGGCAGGCATGGCCATTGCCGCGCTGGCTATCTGGCTGGCAGGTATCGACACCTACAAGAAGGGCGTTGCAGCGCTGCTGCGCGGCAAGCTCAACATCAATGCCCTGATGTCGGTGGCCGTCACTGGCGCATTCCTCATTGGCCAGTGGCCAGAGGCCGCCATGGTGATGGCCCTGTACGCCATTGCCGAGCTGATCGAAGCCAAGGCTGTGGACCGGGCCCGAAACGCCATCAAGGGTTTGCTGGAACTGGCGCCGGAAGAAGCGCTGGTGCTCGGCCCTGACGGCGCATGGACCGTCACGCCGGTCGCCTCGGTGGCCATTGGCGCGACCGTGCGCATCAAACCAGGCGAACGTGTGCCGCTGGACGGTAAGGTGACCAAAGGCAACGGGGCCATAAACCAGGCCCCCGTCACGGGAGAGAGCATCCCCGTGGACAAGGCACCTGGCGACCAGGTATTCGCCGGCACCATCAATGAAACTGGTGAGCTGGAATTCCAAGTAACGGCCTTGTCCAGCAACACCACTCTTGCCAGGATCATTCAAGCCGTCGAACAAGCGCAGGGGACCCGCGCACCGACACAACGCTTTGTTGATCGGTTCGCCGCCATCTACACGCCTGCGGTCTTCGCCATCGCTGTGGCGGTGGCCTTGCTCACGCCCTTTCTGATGGGCCTGACATGGCTGGAAGCACTCTACAAGGCGCTGGTCTTGCTGGTGATTGCTTGTCCGTGTGCCCTGGTGATTTCCACGCCTGTCACGGTGGTCAGCGGATTGGCCGCGGGCGCGCGTCGCGGGATATTGATCAAGGGTGGAACCTACCTGGAGGACGCGAGGCTCCTGAAGGCGGTGGCGCTGGACAAGACAGGCACGATCACCGAAGGCAAGCCCAAGCTGGTGGAGTGGAAAGTCTGGGGTACGGGAGACGAAGCTGCTACCCAGCAGATGGCCGCCAGCCTGGCCGGCAGGTCCGATCACCCAGTTTCCAAAGCAATCGTCCAGGGTCTGGAAGTCCGAGGACCGGAGGCCGAGAACTTCAAGGCCTTGCCCGGGCGCGGTGTCGAGGGCGTGGTCAACGGGTTGCGCCTGGTGCTGGGCAATCACCGGCTGATCCATGAGCAAGGACTGTGCACCCCGGACTTGGAGGCGGAGCTGGCCATTCACGAAAAGCAAGGCCGCACGGTGACGCTCCTGGCAGACGAATCCCGCGTCCTGGCCCTGTTTGCCGTGGCTGACACGATCCGGGAGACCTCCAAGCAGGCCATTGTCGATCTCAAGGCGCTGGGGGTGACCTCGGTCATGCTGACCGGGGACAACACAGCCACGGCCAAGGCGATCGCGGCGCAGGCCGGCATCGACGACGCTCGCGGTGATTTGCTGCCCGAAGCCAAGCTCGATGCCATCAAAGAGATGCAAAAGCGCTACGGCGCCACCGGCATGACAGGCGATGGCATCAACGATGCACCGGCATTGGCCCAAGCCGATATCGGCTTTGCGATGGGTGGCGCAGGCACCGACACCGCCATGGAAGCAGCCGACGTGGTCATCATGAATGACAACCTGGAGCGCGTCGCGGAGACTGTGCGGCTGTCCAAGCGCACCCACGCGATACTCTGGCAGAACATCACCTTGGCGTTGGGCATCAAGAGCGTGTTCCTGGTGATGGCGGTAGTCGGCACCGCAACCATGTGGATGGCTGTCTTCGCGGACATGGGAGCGAGCTTGCTGGTGGTGGCCAACGGCCTGCGTCTGCTTCGCGGTACACAGGTGGAGCCAGCCACCAAGCCAAGCCGCTCAGAAACGAAAGAGCATGCACATTCCCACTAAGCATGCGCCAGTGCGCGCGCTGGGCCCACTCGGGTAGTGCGGTTCGCCGGCATGCCCCGGCGGCCGGGCCCGCCAGATGGGCGCGCGCAGTCCTGCCATTGAAGCGGCTGTGCGGCGCCTCTACTCAATGGTCCGCGTTCATTTTTTGGAGTTGGAAACCTCTTGCGCCACCAGTTCAGCCAGCTGCTTGTGGCCAAAGCTGGGCAGTGCACGCCCGTTGACGAAGAAGGTGGGGGTCTTCTCCACTTTGAGGGCGGTCAGGTCTTGCACGTCCTGCTGCAGCACGGCGTCCAGCGTAGGTGCTGCCATGTCCGCCCGTGCCCGTAGCATGTCCAGTCCCGCCTGCTCAGCCGCCTTGTAGGCCAACTCCAGGTTGGGGTTTCCATGGTCCGCCCACTGTGGCTGCGCGGCCAGCACCGCCTCCAGAACGGCTTGGTACTTGTCCTGCTGCCGCGCCGATTCCAGCAACTTGACCACCTGCTCCGAGCCCTGGTGGAAAGGTGCATAGCGAATGACCAGCCGCACTTCGCTGGGGTACTGCTGCATCAAATCCTTCACAACCGGGTAGAAAGCGCGGCAGGTCTCGCAGGCAGGATCGAAGAACTCGACGATGGTCACGGGTGCCTCACGGGGGCCGATGACGGGGGAATGCATGCGGACCAGGCGTTCGGCCTGCCCAGCCACTTGCTGCTCCTGCGCACTTTGCACGCCGCTTTGGTAGAGATTCACGCCGACGAGGAAGGCCACAAGAGCCATGCCGAGCACGAGGAAGATGATGAGTTTTCGGTGATTCATTTGTCTGTTTTACGCAGAAAAAGGGAGAGTGAAACGGCGATGGCAATGAACGCCACCAGTGAAAGCCAGGGCAGCTCGATGCCGTAGAGGATGTCGAGCTTCTGATCAGCACAGGACACGCCGGCGCCGCAGGGAACCCAGGCCTTGGGCACCAGGCCTGCCACCAAGAGGCTGTGGTAACCAGCCACGGCAGCACCTGCCAGCGCCAGAGGCAAGGCATAGACAGCGCCCCGGCGGTCTTCGCTGTAAAAGGCCATGCCCAAAAGCAAGGCCAACGGGAACATGGCAATGCGCTGGTACCAGCACAAGACGCAAGGAGCCATGCCCATGACTTCGCCGATGAACAACGCACCGCCCGTGGCGGACACAGCTAGCAGCCAAGCGACTAAGAGCAGCATCGAGGGCCGACTCATCGACACCCCCTTGGACAACGGTTCTGGCAGGAAGCGCCGAGCAAGGCGCAACTGCGTGTGAAGATTCCAGGGCCGTGCGGCCCGACAGTGGTGGACATGAAGATATCCCGAAGAAATACACAGGAGGCCAACACACGCTGTGCTGGCACGTTTGGCAAGGATCGGAGACGGTGGTGACCGATGCCCTGGTCAGGCCAGGGCGGGCCACTGCGGGCGTTCGGGGCGACTGGCGGACTCTGAAGGCGGCCCCCCGCGCGTGTCGGTGTGAAAGCGCTCCGGGGGAAAGGCCGGCACAAGATCGCGTTGCGCCTGAAAGGCTTCGGTGCCCTGCAGATGGCAGGAACCACAGTCCACGCTGGGCGCTGCATTGCCGGCTGGGGTGGATTCATCCATTGCTCCGTCCCGCAGCTGGGGGTGCTCGCAGCAATGCATTGCCACAGGAGGCAAGGAACCCGGTCCGCCATCCTTGCAGTACGCGCCCACCGCCGCCCAGCACAGTTGCAGCGGCAACAGTACCAACAGGAAAACAAGCAGACGGGTGCGCAAGTGCATCCGGAAAATTGTAGTGGCATCCCAACTTGAAGGTTGCTGAGTAGGCGAACCTCTAGCGCCTCAGACTACAACCTGCCAGCAACTGCGTGCGCAATCTTTGGATGCCGCACAGGCTTCCATCGAAGGGGGTTCAAAGCCTTACCTCACCCGATTTTTCTATAGAATTAAATTCTATGTAGTTGCAAGTTAACATAATCTATATCGTATAACACCGCACCTTGGGCCGCTCGGCGGCGACTCACGACGTAATTGCGAAATTGGGCCGCAGTGCCTTTTGCTCGTCGTGACAACATGATGGGAGGCATGAAACACGCATACCGCCTCATCGTTCTGCTCGTGATTGCCTCCCTCGTTGGCCTTGCCCTCCAGCCCGGAAACAAAGGACTGGCTGTGCGTGTCTTCGGCGTCCAGATTGAAACCAAGTGATCTGTCTTGATCCCGTGGACAAGCGGGGGTCGGCATGGAAATATGGACAAGCCTGCGACTTGCCCACATTCCCACCCCTCGCACCCCCTTGCCCACAGGCGCCCACGGGCCTGACGCGCTGCGCTTGCCTTTTGTGTTTTTCATCACTTAAAACACTCGCTTTGCGGGCATCATTCAAGATGGCAATCTTGTTGGCAATCCCAAGTACCCCCTGGAGTTGTTCCAGCGCGTGGTGACAGTGAGTTTGGAGACACAGAAAATTGTTTCTGCGCTTCCTTCGTTGAATATCTGAGCCAATGTCGGTAGAAATTTACCAGCGGTTTGCCCAAGTTCTGAAGCACACCTCCTACTCCGGGCGGCTTATGCCCTATGACTGGGGGCAATTGCCAAACCAACTGGATTTCACGTGGGCGGCCTACAGCATGATGTTCGATGAGTTTGCCCGCGAGCTGGCCAACACCATCAACGCACTGACGCGCCATACTCACTATCTGGCCGCCTGGCGCGATCTTTGGCCTTCCCTCGATGAAGAGGCTCAAATTGATGCCATGGTGGTCTTCATTGACCCTCTGGCGACTTTGGCATTGAACCTGCCCTACGTGATTCGTTCGAGGTTCATCTTTTCGTCCGCGCACCTTTGCCATCAGGCCAATCGCGCACGGTTGGGCGCAAATTGGAAAGATGACTTTCCCCTGGACAAAGATGTTGTGAAGCCAACAGCGGCGACGCACGGTGCTGCATGGCGGAGCTTTGAGGAGTTCATGTGCCGACTGAATGGCGTTGCTGGCCAAGAATATGGCCATGGCACACGGGACTTTCGCCATGCCTACAACCACCGAATTTCCCCGCGCATTGTGATCGGCATTTCGAATCTTGTGACCCGCACGCAGCATAAAACAGGCGGGGTCACATACGGATTCGGTGATACGCCCGCGCTGGGACTGCCGCTAGTGGTGGCCCTACTTGAAGCTCAGTGCCAGCAGGCATATCTAACTTTTGAGGCGTTTCAGGAGTTGGTCAGAGAGCATGAGGCCGCTATCGTCGAACATATAAGCGCCCCCCGCTAGGTGCTCAAGCCCTTGCTATGGGCACGTCAGCCAGCCGCGTGGTGTATTGCGGGGTCCTCCGCTCTTGGCGCATTGCCCACTCATGGGTTTGAGGAACACCAGCGCTGCCGACGAAAACCGTTCTCTTGCCGAAGCGGCGATTCAGTTGATCGATGGTGCCCATCAGGTGGGACTGATCGCGGCCTTCGCCGGGTTCTAGGTCAAGCTCGGCTTGGTACAGCGACGACTCCACCAGGTCCAACAACATGACGCCGCACTTGGCCAATTGATAGCCGGGCTCGTAGATCCGTCGCATCCCTGCAATGGCCGCAGCCACCAGCAGCGCGCTATCGGCCGTGGGCCGTCGAAGTGGAACCATGACCCCGCGCGAGAACTGCGGTGGCGGTCGGAATGGTGACGTGTGCGCGAACACGTAGACCTGGCTCGCGAAGCTACCTTGTTTGCGCAGCTTTTCGCCTGCGCGTGATGCAAACTCACTCACGGCCTCCAGCATCGGGCCCAGCTCGGAAACGGATCTCCCGAAAGAGCGTGTGACCGCAATTTGTTTCTTGTTGCTTGGCGCATCTTCCAGGGGGATACACGATTGGCCGCGCAGCTCGCGCACCGTGCGTTCAAGCACCACGCTCCAGCGCCTGCGCACGGTCGCGGGGTCAAGCCGGGCCAAGTCCCAGGCGGTGTTGACACCACCCTCCTTCAATTGCGCACCAATGCGGCGCCCTACTCCCCAAACGTCGCCTACCGCTGTTGCCTGCAAAACCGCATGCTGCTCGTCGACGGACATCGCGGCAAAGCTGCAAACTCGGGCCAGGTTCGCAGGGTAGCTACCTGGTTTGCGCTCGGCGGATTTCGCAACATGGTTCGCCAGTTTCGCAAGGGTCTTGGTACCACCAATCCCTATGCCGCATGGGATACCCACCCATTGCAGAATGCGTGCCCGTATCTTGTGCGCCCTCTCCACCAAGTCACCCCGCATGCCATCGAGACCGATGAATGATTCGTCGATGGAATAGATCTCCTGAGTCGGCCCCAAGCCTGCAGCCAAGCTCATCATGCGGTTGCTCATGTCCCCATACAAAGGGAAGTTGGCGGAAAGCCCAATCAAGCCGTCCGATTCGACAAGCCGCGCGATCTGGAACCACGGGGCGCCCATCTTGATGCCCAGCGCTTTTGCTGCCTCGGATCGCGCGACGGCGCACCCATCATTATTTCTGAATGACCCTAACTGTTAGTAGGTATTTAGTCGTTGATTCTTCAACAAGAATCAAGACTAACAGTTTTGTACGTAATAAGGCTCAATTCGAGCACGCTCTGAGTCGTTGAAGTAGGAGGCCCAGCGCCACCCTGATCGACGCAGGACGACCCTCAAGAGCCGCTCAGAATTTCTGGCCCAGCGCCGGCAGTGCAGCGGTTGCAGTAGTTCGCCGGGAACCACACAACGACTGCTCTCGTCGACGAAGCGGTCACCCAAACGGTCTCGATCTTTTTTTGTCCAACGACTGCGTGTATATCGCGGGAAATCAGTGGCAAACAAAGCACTCCCTTCTTGTGAAGGGGAGGCAGATGTCGTGAACCTTAGTTCCACGCGAAAGGGGTGGCCGCTGGGCGCCCAGTAGAAATCGGCCACTCATACCCTGCTCAAATTTCCGTCTGCTCCGCGATTTCGAGAGCATCATCGAGTTCGATGCCGAGGTATCTCACGGTCGATTCGAGCTTCGAGTGTCCCAGCAGCAACTGCACGGCTCGCAGGTTTTTGGTACGACGATAGATCAGTGTCGCCTTTGTTCTCCGCATCGAATGTGTCCCGTAGTCGGCGCGATCCAGCCCGAGTTCGTCCACCCAGTGCCCAAGAATCCGCGCGTACTGCCGAGTCCCCAGGTGCGGAGACTCGTGCAACCTGCTTGGAAACAGGAAATCATCCGATTTCAACGCTGCCAGCTGGATCCATGCCTGCAGCGCGTCTCGGGTTGCTGCGGTGATTTCGAACTGCACCGGTCGCTGCGTTTTGTGTTGCATGACGATGGCTCGCGCGGCCAGTTGGTCCCCGTGACACACATCACGAACCTTGAGGGCCACGAGGTCGCAACCACGTAGTTTGCTGTCGATGCCCAGATTGAAGAGCGCAAGCTCTCGGACGCGCCCTTGCATCTGTAGGCGCACCCGTAACGCCCATATCTCCTTCAGCTTGAAGGGTGCCTTTTGCCCCACTATCTTTCCCTTGTTCCAAGGCTCGTGGTGAACAGAACTGCTCGGAGTTTCCATGATGGTCTCCCATCGAGTTGAGGGGCCGACAGCTTGCGCCTGATACCTTCCTTCGTCTTGTTCTGGGTCAAGTCGTCATCTGAAACTATGTGACCGGGTGGGTGCGAGCGAGATCGAGACAGACCTGCAGAAGGGGACTCCCCACCCACTAAGGCAATGCTGATCAAGGTCCACCGTTGTCGCTTCTCAAACGTTATCCGCAGATGAAGCAGCAGACCCTGGCAATGGCCGCAGATCAAGACAACGGATTCGAGCAGTCGCGCAAGCCCACCCGACGTG
>NZ_QOZT01000021.1:5000-48070 GCF_003345135.1 Acidovorax sp. BoFeN1 | reverse complement strand
GGTGCGGGGCGCAACGGGTTGTGGCGGGCCACCTGCGGGGCAGGCATGCGCTCGCGGTCGGAGGTGGGGTCGCGGCTGCGATCGGTGAGCGTGGGGGTGTCGGCAGGGCCGCTCAGTGCCTCATGCCGACGCCGCAGCATGCGTTCACGCACATAGTCCTGAAAGGAGAGTGTGCTCATGGCCAGCTGCTCTGTGTCTTCTTCCACCGGATTGCGCCCAGCCGGAGTCGGGGTGCTTTGCACGGTGCGCGCCGCCCGTTGCGGTGCGGGTGTCAGCAGAGCCTGTGTGCCCAAAGCCGCGCTGCCGTTGTCCAGGGCCGACAGTGTGTCCTCGGCCGTGGCCACCACCTCCACACCATTGGCCGTGGGGCGGTTGGACAGGATGAGCGTGCCTTCGCCAAACGCCATGCGCGCTTTGGCCAGGGCCTCCCGTGACGTGGGAGCGTGAAAGCGTTGGATGTTCATGCGGATGCACCTTTGAGGATGGGCCCAATACGGATGGTGTGGGTCTCGGGAATTTCACTGTGCGCCAGCACCTGCAGGCGCGGCGCTACGCGGCGCACCAGCCGGGCAATGGCGGTGCGAATCTGGTCGGGAACCAGCAGGCAGGCGGGCAAGCCCATCTCTTCCTGCTTGAGCGCCACTTCGGCAGCTTTTTGCGTCAGGATGTCTGCCACGCCCGGGTCGAGTGCCGGGCCGGCCGCATTGCCCAGGGCCTGCACCAACAGGCGCTCCAGACCGGGTTCGATGGCGATGACGTTGAGCTCGCGCGTCGGGCCGTAGATCTGCTGCACGATGGCGGGCGACAGCGCAATGCGCACCCGCCGCGCCAGTTCTGCCGGATCCGAAATGCTGACGGCGTGCTCGGCCAGCGTCTCGATGATGGTGCGGATATCGCGAATGTGCACAGATTCCTCCAGCAGCAGCTGCAGGACTTTCTGGAACGTTGCGATAGAAACCATTTTCGGGACCACTTCTTCGATGAGCTTGGGGGCCAGCTTGGCCACATGCTCCACCAGCTGCTGGGTTTCCGTGCGGCTGAGGAGCTTGGCGGCCTGCACTTGCATCAAGTGTGACAAATGGGTGGCCATCACGGTTTCTGAATCAACCACGGTAAAACCCGCCATTTGTGCCGCTTCCTTCTGGCGTTCGTCGATCCAGTGCGCTGGCAGGCCGAAAGCGGGGTCGGTGGTGGGGGTGCCGATCAGCGGCGTGGTGATGCCGCCGGGGTTGATGGCCAAAAACATGCCGGGGAACGCCTCGCCTTCGCCCACCACCACGCCACGCAGCGTGATGCGGTAACCGCTGGGCTTGAGTTCGAGGTTGTCGCGCACATGCACGGCGGGCGGCAGAAAGCCCACCTCTTGCGCAAACTTGCGGCGCACGCCCTTGATGCGGGTCAGCAGGTCGCCCTGGCGGCTCTTGTCCACCAGCGTGATCAGCCGGTAGCCCAGCTCCAGCCCCAGCAGGTCCACCGGCTGCAGGTCGTCCCAGGTGGCTTCGCCGTCGCTCACGGGGGCGGGCGGGGCCTCGACGGCTGGTGGCACCTTCTGGCGCTCGTGCAGTACCCACGCGCCATAGCCCAGCAGCCCGCCCATGGTCAGGAACACGATGTGTGGCATGCCGGGAATCAGCCCCAGCAGCAGCAGGATGCCGGCGGTCACGCCCAGCACGCGCGGCGACAGGAAGAGCTGCTCCACGATCTGGCGGCCCATGTCATGGTCTTTGCCTACGCGCGAGATCACCATGGCGGCTGCCACCGAGATCAGCAGGCCCGGAATCTGGGCCACCAGCGCATCACCAATGGCCAGCAAAATGTAGCTGTCGGCGGCCTGCTTGGCCGACAGGTCGTGCTGCAGCACGCCAATGGCAAAACCGCCCACGATATTGATCAGCAAAATCAGGATGCCGGCCACGGCATCGCCGCGCACAAACTTGGAGGCGCCGTCCATCGAGCCGAAAAAGTTGGCCTCTTCGGCCACTTCGGCGCGGCGGCGCTTGGCTTCTTTTTCGTCGATCAGGCCGGCGTTCAGGTCGGCATCCACCGCCATCTGCTTGCCGGGCATGGCGTCTAGCGTGAAGCGGGCCGACACCTCGGCAATGCGCTCCGCGCCCTTGGTCACCACCACGAAGTTGATCACCACCAAAATGGCGAACACGATCAGGCCCACGGCAAAGTTGCCGCCAATCAGGAAGTGGCCAAACGCCTCGATCACGGCACCCGCCGCGCCGGGGCCGGTGTGGCCTTCCAGCAGCACCACGCGGGTCGAGGCCACGTTCAGCGATAGGCGCATCAGCGTGGTCAGCAGCAGCACCGAGGGAAAGGCCGCGAAATCCAGCGGGCGCAGCATGTACGCCGCCACCATCATCACCATCAGCGCCACCGCGATGTTCAGCGTGAAGAACGCATCGAGCAGCCACGGCGGGATGGGCAATACCATCAGCGCCAGGATGGCAACCACCAGCAAAGGGGCCGACAGGCCCTGCAGCGCGCCGGCGTTGCTGCCCGCCCATTGCCGAAGAGACTTTACGGAGGTGTTCATACGGCAGGGCCTTGCGGTGCCACCCGGTTCAGCGGGTCAAGCTCAGGGGGGACATGGGGTTGCACCAGCGCGTCGGGCATCTTGCCCTCGCCACGCAGCGCAGCCTTGAGGCGATACACATAGGCCAGCACCTGGGCCACCGCCGTGTACAGCGTGGCGGGGATGGCCTGGTCAAGCTCGGCGTGGGCATACAGGGCACGCGCCAGCATGGGCGACTGCAGCACGGGCACGCCGTGGGTGCCCGCCAGATCGCGGATCTTCAGGGCGATCAAGTCGGTACCACGG
This sequence comes from Acidovorax sp. BoFeN1, assembly GCF_003345135.1. Lineage (NCBI taxonomy): Bacteria > Pseudomonadati > Pseudomonadota > Betaproteobacteria > Burkholderiales > Comamonadaceae > Acidovorax > Acidovorax sp. BoFeN1. Next base: position 45,243 of record NZ_QOZT01000021.1, on the reverse strand, counting down.
GCAATCACCTGCGGGGCGCTCATGGTCTGTTCGTCGTACTTGAGCGCTACCGCATAGTGCGTAGGGTTCATCACCACAAAATCTGCCTTGGGCACGGCGCCCACGCTGGCGCGGTCGGCCATCTCGCGCTGGCGTTGCCGAATGCGGCCCTTGGTATGGGGGTTGCCGTCCGACTCCTTGTGCTCCTGCTTGACTTCTTCGTGCGACATCTTCAGCCGCGACTTGAAGAAATATGCCTGCAGCGGCACATCAATCACCGCCGCCAGAAACACCACCAGCAGCAGCAGGCTGGTGCCAGATATCAGCCACTGCGCCACATCGCGAAGGGCCAGGGGCGAGGGCTGCAAAACCAGCCTGGCTACGCGGTCGATGCTGTTGCCCATGAAGTTCCACGCCACAAACGAAAGAATGGCGGTCATCAGCACCATCTTGGCCACATTGGCCATCTGCTGCTTGGAGAACAGGTTGGCTGCACCAGAGATCGGATTGAGCCGGCTGAACTGCGGTGTGATGGGCTTGGCGCTGAAAATCCAGCCACCCGCACCAATGGCGCTGAGCAGCGCGGCGCCACCAGTCAACACGGCAAAAACAAGGCTGGCCACCAGGCCCACCAGCACCATGTCCTGAAGGCGGGAGAGCATGCTGCCGGTGGCCATCACGGTGGCGGCATCAAAACTCAGCTGCTGCCCCATGGCGCGCTGCATGTGCTCCATCAACTCGGGGGTCCACACCATCAGGCAACCCGCCCCTGCGCCCAAAATGGCCAGGTGCGAGAGATCGCGCGAGCGGGCGCCCTGGCCGTCTTCGCGCGTCTTCTGGAGCTTTCGCTCGGTCGCGGGGAGGCTTTTTTCTTGGCTGGATTCCATGGTGGCATGACGGCTGGTGTCATGCCATTGTCGTGAGCGACCTGGAAATCTAAAGCCCGATAAGAGGCCCGCTGGGCCTGCTTATCGGGTGGCGTGGATCAGAAACCCAGGCTTGCCAGCAGGTCGTCCACCTGCGACTGGTTGGTCACCACGTCGGGCGTGCGCTCGGGGTCTACCACCGGCCCCGCCAAGTGCTCGCGCGGAACCTCAATGGGCGCAGACTGCACGCTGGGTGGCGCGGTTTGAATGAGCAGCTGCACCAGTTGCGCCTCAATCGTGGCAGCCAGGTTGACCACGCGGGCAATCACCTGGCCCGTGAGATCGTGAAAGTCCTGCGCCATCATGATCTCGGTCAGGTGCGAGTCGGCTTCCTTGGTGACGCGCTCCACATCGGTGAGAAAGTTCATGATCTCACCCTTGGCTACGGCCGCCACAGGGTCTTTCACCAGCGAGGTGACGACTCGGCGGGTCTCCTGCGCAATGAAATCGTGCTGCGCCTTGGCCTGCTCCACACGGTTGAGCACTTTCTCGGCCGCTTCTCCTGTGAGGCGGGCGATGTAAGAGAGCCGGCTTTGCGCATCGGGCAACTCGCCCATGGAGCCGCGCAGCTTCTCGGCATAGCCCAGCTCGTTGAGCGAATCGTGCAACTGGCGTGTCAGTTGCCCGATCTTGTGGTGAACGTCGGCGGAATCCGCCAACGAAATCTCGGTTGGCACCATGGCGTCATAACCCCATCTTCTTGAGAATCAGGGTGACCTTCTCCTCGAGGGTTGCCTTGGTGAAGGGCTTGACGATGTAGCCCGCTGCGCCACCTTGGGCTGCGGCCACGATGTCTTCCTTGCGTGCCTCTGCCGTCACCATCAAAACGGGCAGGTGCTTGAGCTTGTCGTCCTTCTTGATTTCCGCCAGCAACTGAAAGCCGTTCATGTTCGGCATGTTGATGTCGGTTACTACGAAGTCGAACTTGCTGTTGCGCAACTTGTTGAGTGCGGCCACGCCGTCCTCGGCCTCATCGGCATCGGCAAATCCGCTTTCTTTGAGCAGATTGCGAACAATGCGTCGCATGGTGGAAAAGTCGTCAACGATCAAAAAGCGAAGGGCGGTGGTCACTTGGGACCCTTTCGGTCGAAATTGGCTGTATGTATTGTCATGGGGCGCAGGGGATGTGACAAGTCGTAACGAAAGTCGCAATGTTTACCTGGCGGGATCGACATTTTCCTGCTTTTCTTCCATCAGCTCCGTGGAGGTGACGGTCGGAATGCCTTTGCCCATGAGTCTTTCTTCGGCCTCACGCGTCAAAATGGTGATGGTGATGCGCCGATTGGCAGGTGCGAGCGGGTTGTCGGGCTCCAGCAAATCGCTGGCGGCCAAGCCTACAACCCGCCCCAGTTTAGCGTCTGGCATGCCCGCCGAAACCAGTTCGCGGCGCGAGGCATTGGCGCGGTCGGCCGACAGTTCCCAGTTGCTGTAGCCCCGGTCGCTGTTGCCGTAGGGCGCGGCGTCGGTATGGCCGGCCAGGCTGATGCGGTTTTCCACCCCGCCCAGCGCCGCGCCAATTTCGCGAAGAATATCGCGCATGTAGGGCTTGACCAGGGCGCTGCCACTGTCAAACATGGGGCGGTTCTGGTTGTCCACGATCTGGATCTGCAGGCCGTCCGGCGTGACATCGATGCGGATTTGCGACTTGTATTCATTGAGCCGCGGGTTTTCCGTGATCATGGCGTCGATCTTGGACTGCAGGGTCTTGATGCGCGCTGCGTCTTGCTTGGCCCGCTCGGCGCGGGCCGCTTCAATGCTTGCGCGGCGTTGCTTGTCCAGATCACTGTCCGATCGCTTCACCTGCCCGTGCACCTTGGTCAGATCGGTGCCCCCGCCCGGAATCACACTGGAGCTGTTGCCCGCGCCATCACCGCCCGCCATGGCCACCTTCAGCGGCGAGCTGAAATACTCGGCAATGCCCTGCAGCTCGCCCTTGGCGGTAGAGCCCAGCAGCCACATGAGCAAAAAGAAGGCCATCATGGCCGTCATGAAGTCGGCGTAGGCAATCTTCCACGCCCCGCCATGGGCGGCATGGCCGGTCTTCTTGACGCGCTTGATGATGATGGGCTGGAGTTTTTTTTCTGCCATGGCGTGGTGTTCTGGCGCGGCGCGCGCTTACTTCCTGCCCTTCACATGGCTCTCCAGCTCCAGGAAGCTGGGGCGGTCACCAGAGAAAAGCACCTTGCGGCCAAACTCGATGGCCGTGGCCGGGTTGTAGCCCTGCATGCTGGCCAGCAGCGTGTTTTTGATGCACTGCAGCTCTTTGGCCGCATCTTCGGCTTTTTGCTCCACCAGCCCTGCCAGCGGCTCCACAAAGGCATAGGCCAGCAAAATCCCCAGAAAGGTACCCACCAGCGCTGACCCGACCATGCCACCCAGCACCGACGGCGGCTGGCCCACCGATCCCATGGTGTTCACCACCCCCAGCACGGCGGCCACAATGCCGAAGGCCGGCAAGGCGCCGGCCACACGGTTGAGCGCCGCCACCGGCGCATGGGCTTCCTGGTGGTGGGTGTCGATCTCGCTCTCCATCAGCGCCTCGATTTCGTGCGAATTGAGGTTGCCCGACACCATCATGCGCAGGTAATCGGTCATGAACTCGATCACATGGTGGTCGCTGCCCACTGTGGGGTATTTGTTGAAAATTTCGGACTCTGCGGGCGCCTCGACATCCTTTTCAATCGCCATCAGCCCCTCTTTGCGGGCTTTTTGCAGGATGTCATAAAGCATCGCCATCAGCTCCATGTAGCGCGCCTTGGTGTATTTGGACCCCTTGAGCGCCACGGGGATGGCCTTCATGGTGGCCTTGATCACCTTGGGCTGGTTGTTGACCACAAAAGCCCCAACGGCCGCACCGCCGATGGTGGCCATTTCAAAGGGCAGCGCCTTCAGCACCACGCCAATGTTTCCGCCATGCAAAATGAAAACGCCAAAGACGCAGACCAGGCTGACGATGTAACCAATGATGACGAACATGCTGGGCGTGGGTTGTCAGGGTGAAAAACGATGCAGGTAGACCCCTTGGGTCAGGGATCCACTGTATCTGATTGTGTTGTGCGCAACTGTGCGAGTAGAGGGGAAATGTGCGGCTCTTCAGTGCGAAACCCATGCATTCGCCCATTCCTCGAGGTGCATCCCTTCCAGCATCCATCCAGACAGCACGGCATCGCGCAGGCGGTCGCCCATGCGGGCGCTGGCGTCCAGGTCGCTGGTGTGGCTCCGTATGGCGTCCACCCAGTCCTCGAAGCGGTTGTGCACCCGGGTGACTGGCAGTGTGCCGCGGTAGGGTGTCAGGTCGCTGCATACCACGGGGACGCCGCAGGCGCCGTATTCCAGCAGGCGCTGGTTGCTCTTGCATTCATTGAGCAGGCCCGGCTCCAAAGGCGCCACGGCCAGGTCAAGGTTCAGGCTGGCCAGCTTGCGTGGGTACTGGTCAATGGAAACAGCCTCATGCAGTTCGTGTACGAAGGGTCGCAGCGGCGCGGGGCAGGCACCCAGGAACACCCATTCCACCTCGTCGGCCAGCTCATTGACCATGTCGACGAGCAGTTCGAGCCCGTCGTGGTTGCCGACGTCGCCCACCCAGCCCACGCGCGCCCGTGTGCCCGCACGCCGGCGGCAGGGCAGTCCCGTCCACCAGGCGGGCGGCAGGCGTGTGGGCACGACCCGGATGTCCGGGTGACTGCCCGCCAGCGCTTCGGCCAGGGCGTCGGTGGGTACGACGAGACGGTCCGCTAGGCCCAAGGCGTTGCGGGAGGCGACGGGTAGCCAGGTGTCCAGCTCTGCCACTTTGAAGGCCCGCGTGAACTGCGCATGGCGCCGGATGAGCGCGGCCTGTGCGTCGTTGATCGGGTGCTGCAGCACCCACGCATCAGGCTGCAGCCGCTCCAACTCGGCCAGCGAGTAGTGGCGAACGCTCACGCGCACGTCGGCCAGTCCGCCAGCCGCCATCGACAGCGCCGGGTCGACGATGCGGGCATGACCTCTGGCCTGCGTATCGGCGGCGATGGCCAGCACCACCGGCAGGGGGCGCCAGGGCAGCGGGTTCCAGTTCAGACCGGTGTCCATTTCCAGCTCGAACGCGGCGCCCTGCAGCGACAGGTTAGGGTTGTACATGGCGTCGCGCGCGATGGTGGGTAGCCATTTGCGGTATAGGGCGTCCTGCTCGCCCTGGAACCGCGCGGCCTTGGCGGCGAGCGCGGCCGTGTCCACTTGCTTCTGACTCACGCTGCCTTCGTGCAGCAGCATGGCGTGCGGAGTCCAGACGATGAGGTGGCCGCTTTCGCGCACCTTCAGGCACAGGTCCACGTCGTTGTAGGAGACCTGGAAGCCCTCGTCCAGTCCGTCAACCTGCTCGTAGAGCGCGCGGCGCACCATCAGGCAGGCGCCGGTGACGGCGCTGTAGTTTTGGTCGATCTCCAGCCGCTGCATGTAGCCGGATGCGTTGCCGTCCATGTCGATGAACGGGTGTTCCGCCGGACCGCGCAGCCCCAGCACCACGCCGGCGTGCTGGATGGTGCCGTTGGGGTAGAACAGCTTGGCCCCGACGATTCCCACCTCGGGCCGCAGCGCATGGTTGAGCATGGCGTCCAGCCAGTCTTCGTGCAACGCGGCGGTGTCGTTGTTCAGCAGCACTAAGTACTCGCCGCGCGCCGCGCGCGCGGCCATGTTGTTGATGGCGGAGTAGTTGAACGGGTGCGGGTAGCGCAGTACGCGGATGCGCTCGTCCTGCTGGGCCTCCAGCGCATCCAGCCAGGCGCAGGCGTCCGGTGCGGTGCTGGCGTTATCCACCAGCAGGATTTCGTAGTGTGGATAGCCAGTCTTTTCCAGCACGGTGCGCACGCAGCGCTCCACCATCGCGAACTGGTCCTTGGTTGGGATGATGAGGGAGACCATCGGCGCGGTCGCGTGGCCGTAGTGGATGCGGTAGCAGCCGGGCAGGCGCGAGTCCACTGCGGCGTTCTCGTAGCCGCGCGCATGCAGGTGCTTTTCGAGGGCGGCGATTTCGTGCGCGTTGCTGGCGAGCTGGGGAACGCTGGCAATTAGCAGGGGTTCGCTGACATGACCCAGGCCGTTGAGGCCGCCGGTTTCCAGCAGGCGCAGCAGTAGTTCGAACTCGGGCGCCTGCCAGTACACCGGGTCGAATCCGCCGGCCTGCAGTAACACCTCACGCTGGAACAGCCAGTGCCTGGAAATGCCGGCGGGGCACGAGAGGAGCATGTCCAGGTTGAAGTCCGGGCGGAACAGGGAGCCGAGGTCGCCAGCCTCCGTCTGGACCAGTTCGTCCGCATAGACCGCGCGGCAGCCGGGGGCGTCGAGCAGCTCCAGCGCTACCATGAGCAGGCCGCTCGGGGTGAAGGTCTCGCCAGCCTCTACGGCCAGCAGCCAATCGGCCGTGCTGGCCGCCGCTTGCGCGTTGACGGCGGCGGGCCAGTCCTCGGATCGCTCCAGCGGCACGTGGTGCGTGCCGGGCGCGAGGCCGTCGCTGTTGGGTGAAAGCACGCTCACCCGCACACGGCCCTGCAGGCCGTGGACGGCCCGCAGGCTGTCGAGGGTGTCCATGAGCTGGGGTAAACATCCTTGTGGCGCATGCACGAAGACGTGGATGCCGAAGCTGGGGGCGGCCTGCGCCAGGCGCGCTTCGACCATCCGCATCTGGGCGTCTGAATGGCACCGCTGGGCCAGCCAGTTGCGCAGCGGCGGCTCAGACGGTGGCTGGGGAACAGGCTCGGAGAGCGGATGCTCTCCCCGCAGCATGCGACCCAGCCGCTGGCCCAGGTCGACAACCTCGAACTGTTGCGATGTGTCCAGCGCCGCTACGCGCACGAGATGGTTGTCCTGGTCCCGCTGCCAGCCGAACGCGCGGATGGTGCGCTGGAAGTAGGCGTAGCGCTCCTTGCCGATGCCGGGGTTTATCCGGCCCGTATGGCTGGTCTGCTCTGCGGAAATGCGCAGGCAGGACAGGGGTTGCTCCAGGAGAGCGAGATGCCCCTGGCGCAGTAGCTGGACGTGCATTGTCATGTCGCCAAGCCAGTACACGGGCTCGCCGTCGAGCGAGAACGGCCCCCCCGCCAGAGGCAGAAGTTGCGCGCGCCTGAGCATGACGGTGCTGGGCTCGCCGATGAAGTTCAAGGTCCAGTCGGCGAGGAAGGATGTCAGGTCGGCTCCATCGATCAGCACGTCCTGGTGGAACGGGAACAGGGTAGCCGCGATGTCGGGTTGCGAGGCGCCTGTCTCGTCGATCACCTGCCGACGCGACGAGGCGATGGAAACATGCGGATGCTGGTCGAGCACTTCGGACAGGGTTCGCAGGCAACCGGGCAGCAGCAGATCGTCGTCGTAGAGGAATTTGACGTAGGCGCCGCGTGCCAGCTGGATGCACCGGCCGACGTTGGACTCCTCGCCCAGCGGATGTGGGTTGCGATAGTAGTGGACGGGTACACGAGCCGCGTTCTGCAGGTAGGGTGCGACGGCACGGGCCACGGAATCATCCGGGCAGTCGTCGCAGACCACGATCTCGAAGCTGTCGAAGTCCTGCGTCAGGGCGCTTTGCAGGGCGGCGTCGAGAAAGGTCGCCTTGTAGGCCGGTATGGCCACGGTGACCTGTACCGGCGCTGCGGCTTCGTCGTCATCGCTCGCCAGGGGCGGTTGTGGCAGCAGTCGGCTGGGATGCTTCTCTCCCGCTGCAGCTGGCTTACGGCTGATGTACAGCACGGAGCCGGGCCGGATTCCGTGCGCCTGAAATACCGCCTCGCCAAATTCGGTCTGGCTCCATTCCTCGACCGTGAATCCGCCGCTACGTAGGCGTGCCACGAAGTCGCCTTTGGCGTACATGCGCACGTGGTCGTTTTGCCCGAAACGGCGCCAACGCTCTTCCACGCGGGTTTCCGCCGGATCCTCGTCGGTCTCGGTGGCCGTGGTCAGGATGGGCACCATCAGAATGGCGCAGCCGCCAGGAGCCAGCACCCGGTGCATTTCGCGAATGGCGGCGGCATCGTCATCAACGTGCTCCAGCACGTGGGAACAGATGACGAGGTCAAAGGAGTTGTCGGCATAGACCCGCATGTCGGTCACGTCCACCCGTTCGTCGGCCAGCGGCGACGCTAGATCCGCCGAGCGATAGCCACGTCCGCCAATGCCGCGCAGCAGGTCCGACAGGGCGGGGGCGGGGGCAATGTCCAGGATGCGCAGCGGAGGCAGGCCGGGGCGCAACAGATGGCGCCGGATGAAATGCGCGTACAGGCGATCGCGGTCGGATGCCTGGCATGAGGGGCAGTTGTACTGCTCGATATTCAGCGTCTCGAAATCCGACAGCGAGAACGGCGCGTTGAACTGGCGCAGGGTCTGGGCGTACTGGTCGGGCAGGGGGAGGAAATGAGCAGCGTTCTTTCCGCAGACTGGGCAGGAGAGCATGGGGCTATGTACCGTCACGATTGAATTGAGATTCCAGTTCCAGCAGCCGCTTGGATCTGCTTTTCAGGCGTTTTACGGGGCTGCCGAAGAAAATGCCCCAGGGCGGAAGGCTCTTGTTCACGAGCGATTGCGCCCCTACGGCGGAGCCCTCCTCAATGCAAACTCCCGGCAGCACGACGCTGCCTGAGCCAATGATGACGTGGCGCCCGAGGGCCACGGTGCCTTTAGTGGTGTTCTTGTATTTTTCCGGAACGGTGGGGTTTGTGAGGCTTTCGCCGCTGTAGTCATCCGTCTGGCTGTAGATCCTGACGCCCTGGGAGAGGCCGCTGAAGTCCCTCATTTGAATGCCATGGCCGGCGGCCAGGAAACAATAACCTCCAACGTGGATGTGTGACCCGATATCCAGCCATCCGCAGCCATGGGCCGCCAGCGTGGTGAAACCATCGATACGGACGTTGTCGCCGATAGCGATGTTTTCCAGGCCGACAATCGTACAGTTCTTCGCTATCCGGACATGCCTGCCCAGTGATTTGAAGCCGGCCTTCTGAAGATCTTGCTCCGTGTAGTAGCCCGGGTCGAAGGGGTTCATGGCGCCGCCTCTGGTTGTCGCACGATGTCTGCGATGAACTTCACGGTTTCATCTTCCAGCGCTGGATACATGGGCAGGCAGATCACTGACGCCGAGGCGCGGTAGGTGCTGGGCAGCGTGTGCGGTTCCGCAGACGGCAGCGCCTTGTACATTGGGAAGCTGCTGATGGGCGGGTGGAAGTAGCGGCGGCCGTAGATGCCGTGGCGCTTGAGCAACTCGTAGAGTTCGTCGCGTGACAGCGGGTAGCCTTCTCCCACCAGGATGGGGAAGTAGGCGTGGTTGTGCTGGTGCGCCAGGCTGCGGGTGGCGGAGATGCCCTCGATGCCCTGCAGGTGGTGGCGGTACAAGGCGTCGATTTCGGCGCGCCGCTGCAGCGCCTGCGGGATGTGCTTGAGCTGCAGCAGCCCAAAGGCGGCGTTGACCTCGCTCATTTTTCCGTTGATGCCGGGGGCCACCACGGTGACCTCATCGACGAAACCGAAGTTCTTCAGGTGGTCGATGCGTTTCTTGGTGCGTGCGTCGGGACTGACGATGGCACCGCCTTCGAAGGTGTTGAACACCTTGGTGGCGTGGAAGCTCAGCACCGACATGTCACCGTGGCGCACGATGCTGCCGCCTTCGTCACAAACGCCAAACGCGTGAGCCGCGTCGTAGATGACCTTGAGCCCGTAATTGTCGGCGATGCGCTGAATTGCCTCCACGTCGCATGGGTGGCCGTAGCAGTGCACTGGCAGGATGGCGGTGGTTTGTGGCGTGATGGCTGCCTCGATCTTGGACGGGTCCAGATTGAGGGTGGTGGGGTCGATGTCTACGAACACAGGCTTGATGCCATTCCACATCAGCGAATGGGCGGTCGCCACGAAGCTGTAGGGCGTGGTGATGACCTCGCCCGTGATGCGCAATGCCTGCAGCGCCGTGACCAGAGCGATGGTGCCGTTGGCGAAAAGTGAGATGTGGGCAACGCCTAGGTGTTCCTGCAAACGCGCTTCCAGCTCCTGGTGGTAGGGGCCGTTGTTGGTCAGGATCTTGCGGTCCCAGATCTCCTGCAGGTAAGGGATGAATTCTTCCAGCGGCGGCAGGTAGGGCTCCGTGACGTAGGTGGTTGCGGGAGACGGCATGGCAGGGCCTCGGTTTAGTCGAAGATGGCGTGGAACCACGCCTCTGAATGGTCGTCCAGCACGTAGCGCCGGTGCAGCCAGTCGTTCAGGGCTTGGCCGTGCGCTCGGCGCAGTTTCGCGTCCTGGATCAGGCGGCTCAGGGCCTGGAGCCAGGCGACGTCATCGTCGGGCACGCGCAGCACGGGAGGGTTGTCGGTCTGGTACGGATAAACGTCCGAGCACACGACCGGCCAGCCCATGGCGCCGTATTCCAGCAACCGCAGGTTGCTTTTGCAGGTGTTGAAGGGGTTGTTCTCTAGTGGTGCGATAGCGATGTCCAGGTCCAGGCTGGCGAGCTTGGCCGGATAGTCCTTGTAAGAGACGAAGCCGTGAAACTCTTTGATGTAAGGGCGCAACTCGTCTGGGCACATGCCCATGAAAATCCAGTCCACCTCATCAGCCAGTGTTTGCACCACGCGCTCCACCAGACGCAGATCGCCCAGGTGCTGCGCGGCGCCAGCCCACCCAACGCGCAGCCGTTCGCGGGGCTGCGGTGTGCGCTGGAGGTGACCCCAGTATTGCGGATCGAGCGCGTTGGGCACGAGACGGATATCCCGGCAATACGGGGCATAGTAGTCCGCCAAGGGCTGGGTGGAAACGATCAGTCGGTCGCTCAACTCCAGCGCCTGCAATGTGCGGGTATGCCCCTCTCGCTGGCCGAAGACATGGTTGGGGTGCGATGCGGGCAAATCCGAAGTGAGATCGTCCATCAGTTGAACGATGAAGGCTTGAGGGTGCGTTTCGCGGATGGCGCGCAGATTGGCAATGTCCTGGTCCGAAATGGAGTGCTGAACCAGAATGCGGTCTGGTTTGAATCGCGCCACATCCAGGGGGGTCAAGACCCGGCGGCTGCTGCTTCCCGACTTGGGGGGCGCAACCACGCAGGTTTCGGCCATGCTGCGCATCTGCAGTGCGTCCAGAGGTTCGATCACGCGGTACTGCCCGGACCCGCTGGAAATCGGCTGGGCCAGCACCCGGGGGCGGGTCCGGTAGTCCTGGCTCCAGCGGTTCGCCAAGTGCATGTCCAATGCATAAGGTTTGCTGCCCGAAAGGTGCTTGCTATAGATCGGGTGCTGGCCTGCGAAGGACAGCCATCGATTGCGTAGCTGGCGTGCCTCTGCCACGACAGCCTGCGTGAGAGCCAGTGCCTGTGCGGGGTCTCGGCGCAATGCATTCACGGTCATGCCGCCGGCATGCAAAGCATTGGCCTGTGGCGTCCAGACCAACCGCCAGCCCGACTGCTGCAGGCGGTAGCCCAGGTCGGTAACTGCCTGGAAGGTCGGCGTGCAGACTTCGTCCAGTGCACCTGCTGCCAATAAGGCGCTGCGGCGAGCCATCCAGCATGAGCCGTGCACGCCGACGACGTCCTGTGCCATTTGCAGGCGGTTGTGGAGTCCGCGCTCTGTCAGGCCTTGGCGTTCCCCCACATAGTTTTGCAGCCGTGCATCCTCGCCTGCCACATGAGGGCCGGCCACCACCAAGGGGAATCGATCCTTCTGCAGTACCAGTCGGGGCGCAGCCAGGGCCACCGACTCCTGCGTGAAAAACCGGCGCAGCGCAGGCAGAGCCTGGGCGTCCAGCCATTCGATGTCGTCGTCGCATACAACCACCAGTTCAGTGCGGGCTGCATGCAGCCCCAGGTTGATGCTGCGAGCGTGGTTGTATGCGCCGCTCCCTGTGGGCAGCAGTCGCAATGGCAGCGTGTTGGTATGCGGCCAGCTCTGCACGAATTCCTGCATCGACGGCAGATCATCGTCCTGCACCAGCAGCAGCGCTTCTTCGAAAACACCCGCCGGGTAGTAGCGGATACAAGACTGCAACAGTGCCCGCAGATAGCCCTGTTGCTTGCCTGTGGGAATGATCAACGACAGCGCCGTTCCAGGGTCGGGATACTGAACCGTCCAGCATCCGAGCAGGCTGCTGGCGATCAGCTCCGTGCCGGGGTGCAGCCGTTGCAGCTCCTCTTGGGCGACGCTGAACTCCTGCGCCTCCTGGTGAGTCGCCAACTGTGGAGCGGAATGGGACAGTACCTGATCCACGTAATGCACACTGGCAGCTCCATTGAGCGCACTGCTGCGCAGCGCGAGTCGGTAGGCCGATGCGTAGCGGCCCGGATCTGGCAGCTGCATCCAGTCAGCGCAGCGCACCGCCACGATACCGCCAAGGTAGTTGGTTCCACGCAGCCATTCCAGGTTGGCGCCCCCCGTGAAGTGGGGCAAGTGCTTGTCTGCCGATAGGGCTGCGTCGTGCGCTGCATAAACCATGCGGGCACTGCTTTGGTGATAGGCGCAGGCCAGTAGCTCTATCAGCGTGTACGGCTCCAGCCGGGTACCGGCGTCCAGCAGGATGGCCCATTCATCGTCATCGTGGTGCGGCAGCGTCAAGGGCCAGGCTTCGCCCGGACCCATCCATTGCACGTCACTTCCCAGCTCCTCCGGGGTAAAGGGTGCTGCTACATCGGCATGGATCACGATGCGTCGGGGGGGCAGCCAGCTCTTGCCCAGTTCGTCCATGGTGTCGGCCAAGGCGCTCTGATCTCGGCCATGACCGAAGATGTGCACAGTGGGTGGCCGCACTTTGCCGGAGTTAACGAGTTCGGCGCAAATGTCGCTGTAAATCTCGGTAGGCGCGGCCTTGACTTTCCATGCCTCATATGACTTGCACAGCTGGTCAGTGGCTTGTGCATCAGCACGGGCGGCGCGACTCTCAGGTGTGGAGGGCAGCAGATCCTCCAGCGCGTGCAGCTGGTGGGCACTCCATGCCAGCTGCGGTGGCAGCGCAGCGGCTGCTGCCTGCGTGGTTTCAATCAGGCGGTGCAGCAAGGCGGGCGCATCCTGCAGGAGTGCAAACAGTTTCTCCCGCAATGCCTGCGGACTGTAGTCTCGTGCATCCAGAGGCGTTTGCGGTGTATTCAGGCTCGTGCCCCAGGTTTCCAGCGGGTGCCGGGGCAGGTTCTGGAGTTGGTGGTCGTTGGCCACGTACACCACCTGGCATCCCAAGATGCGTGCCTCCGTGACGATGCAGCCCGCCGCATAGGCGAATAGCACCTGCGCCCCGGCCAGCAGCTGCCAACGCTCCTTGGCGCCCACGGGCTGCTGCGCGAAGGGCGATACATCGGTCAGGGCCGCATGTTCGGGCCGCAGCTTGAACTGCGGGCCGGGCAGATGCCCCGAATACACCAGTGAGCCTTGGCGCTGCACCGCACCCGGCGCACGATCAAGCAGCGCCGTGTCAAACCAGGGCAAGGCGGCCTTGACGGTGTAGCTCTCCGTGGTGGTTGCAAGGGTTCCGGGCATGCTGAAGTGCAGCCGCGCACACGCGTCCGCAGAGCCGTCGTTATGCAGTGCGGGTTCAAAGCGCACTTGCAGGCCTGGCAGCATGGGGTCGCCGCCAGCCCGCAACTGGATGGATATGGGGGTGAGCCCCGCCATCTGGTGCGCGGCCATGGTCTGGGGCGTGAGGATAGGCGTCCACCACATGCCGTACACCGTGGGGGCAGACGTCAGGTAAGCAGGGTAGCCCGCCCGGTTGAGCTGGTGGCACAGCATATGAAGCTGCGCCGTCAAGGTGGCGCCCTCATCCAGCCCCTGTGGCGCGTGGATGTAATAAGGCGAGGGGTGGGCGGACGAAGACTGTGGCATGTGGCTTTTGTGGAGTGTTTGCAGCCGCCGGGCGTCAGCCCTGCAGCAGCTTCAGCACATTCTGTGGCAGCTGGTTGGCCTGGGCAACCATCGCGGTGCCGGCCTGCTGCAGGATTTGTGTGCGGCTCAGGTTGGCGGTTTCTGCGGCAAAGTCCGCGTCCATGATGCGGCCTCGGGCGGCGGACTGGTTCTCGCTGGCCGTGCGCAGGTAGCTGATGGTGTTTTCAAACCGGCTTTGCAGGGCGCCCAAGTATGCGCGGCGGTCATTCACTGCGGAAATCGCGGAATCCAAAGCGGCGATGTTGGCCGTATTGGCGGCGGCGGCGCTGGTGTTCAGCGCCGACGCAGCGCCGCCACTGATTGCAACTGCCGAGAACGCACCATTCCCACTCAGAGTGATGTCGGCTGAACTGATCGTGATTTGATTTTCCGTCGTTGCGTTTGCCCCGACTTGGAAGACATAGTCAGTGGAGCCGTTCAGAACACTATCACCATTGAACTGTGTGGCACTGAGCATGCGGCTGAGTTCGGCGCCCAGTTGCTTGTATTCGTTGTCCAGCTTGGAGATATCGCCTCCGGTGCCCACAGAGTTGGGGGCGTTGGAGGCTTGCACCGCCAGTTCGCGCATGCGTTGCAGCAGGTCGTTCATGGTTGACAGGCCACCCTCGGCCACTTGTGCCATGGAGATGGCATCGCCGGCGTTGCGCACGGCCACGGTCATGCCGCGCACCTGGGTGTTCATGCGGTCGGCAATGGCCAGGCCGGCGGCGTCGTCCTTGGCGCTGTTGATGCGCAGGCCCGAGGACAGGCGCTGCATGGTGGTGTTCAGGCTCGCGCTGTTGGTGGCAGTGTTGCGCTGTGCGTTGAGAGAGGCGGCGTTGGTGTTGATGGTCATCGACATGGATGGGCTCCTTCAGATTCGAAGAGATAGCTTTCCACTCGGATGCATGCGATCAGTCGGCTGCGACCGTGCCCCATGACTTGCCGGGTGTTAAGGGCAATTCTGGTGGGCGCGGCCCAAAAAAAAGCCCCGATGAACGGGGCTTTTCCTGGCTATTTTGCTAGGAGGCTGTCGGACTTGGAGCGTCGATAGCGAAAATCGGCCCCAGCGAAGGACAGTTTTTGCCGGATTTGCAGCCCCATAGCCGGGCTATGGGGCAAAAGGACGGTGAAAAATGGACCGCTGCGGTCGATTTGCAGCCGACGATTTCCAAGTCCGACAGCCTCCTAGTCAGCTTTTATTCCATTGGCTGATTTGCGAGGTCATGAAGGAGTTGAGCGAACTCATGCTGCCCAGCTTGGTGTCCAGGGCCTGGTATTGCTTGAGCATATTTTGCTGGCGTTGCTCCAGGCGAAGACTCATTGCGTCCTGGTCACTTTGGTTGCGTTTTTTGGCGGCTTCCAGTGCCTTGCTGCGGCCGGTGATGTTGCCGTCGACACCGTTGGCACCAAACACGAAGTCGCGCATGCGGGTCACAAGGCCGTCAGTGCCTGGATTGCCGGTGCTGGCAGTCAGGGTCTTCTCCAGCTTGGGCAAATCGTTCAAGGCAGCATCCAGCTTGGTGGCGTTGATGTTCAGTGAACCATCACGTTGCAGCTCCAGCCCCACATTGGTGAAGTAGGTGCCTGTGGCGTTGGGCCGCCCCAGCAAGCCGCGCAATGCATTTTGTAGCCCGGTGGCCGTGCTGTCACCCTGCAGGGGCTGTGCTGTCTTGCTGCTTTGGTCGTAGCGTGTCAGATCGGCGAGCAGGGTGTTGATTTTGTTGTAGGCCTGCTGAAAGGCCTCCACCTTGTCGCGCACAGCCTTTTTGTCGGCACTGACGGTGACTTCCACCGGAGTGGTGGAGGTTTTGAGCAGATTCAGCGTGACGCCTGGCACCACATCGGCCACCGTGTTGGTGGCCGATGTGGCCTCAATGCCATTGATGGTGAAGGTGGCGTCACTGGCCGCCACCGTGCGTGACATGCCCGCTTGCGCTGCGGAAACGGAGGCCTGGTCATAGACCAGCTTGTTCAGGGCGCTGCCCGGCGCGGGGGCCGCAGGGGGGGTGCCATCGTCGAGTACGGACATAGAAAACCCGTTTTCCTGTCCCGTTTTGGTGCCGCGCACCAGCAATTGGTCGCCGTTGCTGCCTTTGACCACCACGGCCGAAACCCCGGCGTTCGCACCGTTGATCTTGCTGGCAACGTCGGCCAGTGTATCGGTGGCTGCGATCGAGATATCCACCTTTGCTCCCGCGCCCGTGAAGCCGGTGCCGGCGGCATCCCAGCGCCCTGTTTGCAGGCTGAGTGTTCCTGCGGAGCCCATCACGGCGCCGCTGGCGAAGCTGCCAGACGCCAAAGACTGGCTGCTGGCCAGCGCCGTGACCTGAAGGGAGAAGTTGCCGGCCACGGCCGCCGTGGACACCGATCCGGTGACGGCATCCTTGTCGGTGGTGGCGAACTGCTTGCTCTGCCAGACGGACGAGCTCATCAGGCCATTGGCCGCGTCATACAGCGCCGACAGGGCCGATTTGATCTGGCCGTACGAAGAAATTTTGGTGTCGATGCTGCTGGCATTGGTTTGCAGCAGCTGCAGCGGGCGCTTTTCCACGGCCATCATCTGGCTGACAATGGTATTGACATCCAGGCCGCTACCGATGCCGGGAGATGAAATGGAAGCCATGTTTCGCTCCTGTGCCAGGTGAAGTGGGTTGCCGACGGGCTTTGTGAGCCCATCTTACGCCGTGCAGTATGCGCTGAAAAGTGAAAAAGCCGGGTGCTTGTGGGCACCCCGGCTTGGTTCTCAGGCCTGCCCCGCAGGGCTTGCCATCAGCGCAGCAGGGCCAGCACTTGCTGTGGCGCTTGGTTGGCCTGGGCAAGCATGGCTGTGCCGGCCTGCTGCAGGACCTGTGTGCGGCTCAGGTTGGCGGTTTCTGCGGCAAAGTCCGCGTCCATGATGCGGCCCCGGGCGGCGGACTGGTTCTCGCTGGCGGTGCGCAGGTAGCTGACGGTGTTTTCAAATCGGCTTTGCAGGGCGCCCAAGGAAGCGCGGCGGTCATTCACTGCGGAAATTGCGGCATCCAAAGCGGTGATGTTGGCTGTATTGGCGGCGGCGGCGCTGGCCAGCGCCGAAGTGGCACCACCGGCGGCAACTGCCGAGAACGCACCATTCCCATTCAGACTGATGTCGGCTGAATTGATCGTGATTTGATTTTCCGTCGTTGCGTTTGCGCCCACTTGGAACACATAGTTGGCGGAGCCGTTCAGAACACTATCACCATTGAACTGTGTGGCGCTGAGCATGCGGTTGAGTTCGGCGCCCAGTTGCTTGTATTCGTTGTCCAGCTTGGCGATATCGCCCGAGCCATTGGTGGCATTGGAGGCCTGCACCGCCAGTTCGCGCATGCGTTGCAGCATGTCATTCATGGCCGACAGGCCGCCTTCGGCCACTTGCGCCATGGAGATGGCATCGCCGGCGTTGCGCGTGGCCACGGTCATGCCGCGCACCTGGGTGTTCATGCGGTCGGCAATGGCCAGGCCGGCGGCGTCGTCTTTGGCGCTGTTGATGCGCAGGCCCGAGGACAGGCGCTGCATGGTGGTGTTCAGGCTCGCGCTGTTGGTGGCAGTGTTGCGCTGTGCGTTGAGAGAAGCAACGTTGGTGTTGATGACCATTGACATGGGAAGGCTCCTTGGTGGTAAGTGCGGATCTTGTCCGGTGCCAGCTGTGCCCTATGCGCCTCTGGCAACGAGTCATTTCGAAGCTCGTTGAGGTAGTTTTCGGGTGCTGGCCGGGAAACTTTAGGGTGATCGGATCAAAAAAGGTTGACCTGGCAGCGCTTTGGCGGCTTATTCGTGGCATAGCCGGGCTGCCGTAGCGCAGAGAATCTGGTTGGGCCCCGTTTTCAAAACGTTTTTTGCGGTGGAAGTCTTAATTTGGGTGCGCATATGCCGATAACTGGATCAGCTCATAACAATATGGATGGCTTTCGCATGTACACACCTCCCAGCGCCAGGGTTTCGGCTGCCTACCGGCAGGTCGATTTGAGTTCCCAGGTCATGAGTGCTTCGCCCCATGGGTTGATCAGTCTTCTGTTTACCGAACTGCGGACCTGCCTTGTAGGCGCCAGAGACGCCGTGGCGCGCAAGGACGTTACGGCCAAGGTGCGCCTGATCGGCAAGGCCAGTCGTTTGCTGGACGAGGGCCTGATTGCAGGCCTGGACATGCGCGCCGGCGGAGCGCTGGCAGAAAATTTGCACAGTTTGTATTCGTATTGCTTGGTGCGCCTGACCCAAGCCAATGCACAGAACGATGCGGCCGTGATCGATGAAGTGCTCAAGGTGCTGCAGCCCGTGATGGACGGCTGGACCGAGATCGGAAACCAGGCGCGCACATGAGTCCGAACATGCCAACAACCGTCAACGGGGCAGGGCCCGAAATGCTGATTGACTATTACAAAGCCATCGAAGACAGCAGCGCCAAGATGCTGCAAGCCGCCCAAAGCAAGGACTGGGACGGTGTGGTGCGCTATGAAGGCGCCTGCGCGGTGTTGATTGAGCAGCTGCGCTTCAAGGCGCAAGAGCACGAGCTGCTGCCCGAGCACCGCCGTGAAAAGACCCGCATCATGCAGCGCATCTTGCGCAACGATGCCCAGATTCGCTGCCTGGCCGAGCCCTGGCTGGCGCAGATGGAGCACATGTTTGAAGGCCAGCCGCACATAGTGCACTGACACGTGTGCGGGCCCTCGGGGTTCAATGGCGCTGAACCATAAAAAAGCCGACGCGTGGAGCAGTCGGCTTTTTTGTGAGTAAAAATGGGCTGTGGCGCTTATCTGGAAAGCGCTGATAGCTATGAAATCAGGAGCTCACACCTGCATGTTCATGATGTCGGTGTAGGCCTGCACCATGCGGTTGCGCACATGCAGCGTGGCCTGAAAGCCGATTTGCGCTTTCTGGATGGCCACCATGGTCTGCTCCAGGCTGACGGAGGGGTTCTCCATCTGCACTTCTTGCTGAAGGCCGGTGGCGTGGTTCTGGGCGGCGCTGACCGATTGCAGCGCGCCTTTGAGCGCCCCCGAAAACCCGACCTCGTTGCCTTCGGCCTGGGGCGCTGCGGCACGGCGCGCCAGGCCGGCACCCGTGAGGGGGGCGGTAGAGCTAGAAATGCGGAGGTCCATGGCGGTGTGGTTTGGGAAGGGGGGATGGCGCAATACTAGGCCCTGGGGCGCCGGCCATCCGGGGGAATTGATGGTCAAATGCGCGGCTTATCCAGCGAACGTCCGGGTGATGCGCCCGAATAATCGAGTCAACGCAAGGTGCGCCCGCCGTGCCTGCCCTACTGGAAAGCGAAATGTCTGCAGTTGCTGAAATCCCCGTCACTCCCCCCGCAAGCTCTGGCTGGCTGCAGCGCCTGTCGGCGCTCGACCGGGCGCAGCGCATGCGGCTGGGTGTGGGGGTGGCGCTGCTGGTGGCGGTGGCCATTGCGGCCATTGTGGTGGGCCGCCAGCCCGACTACCGGGTGCTGTTTGCCAACCTGAATGACAAGGACGGGGGCGCCATCGTGGCCCAGCTGTCGCAGATGAACGTGCCTTACAAGCACGCCGATGGCGGCGGCGCCATTTTGATTCCGGCCGACCGCGTGCACGACGTGCGCCTGCGCCTGGCCACGCAGGGGCTGCCCAAGGGGTCGGTGGCGGGTTTCGAGCTGATGGAGTCGAGCAAGTTCGGCATGACGCAGTTCCAGGAGCGGCTGAATTTTCAGCGCGGGCTGGAGGGGGAGCTGACCCGTTCCATTCAGGCGCTGTCGTCGGTGCAGGGCGCCCGCGTGCACCTGGCGCTGCCCAACCAGAACGGGTTTTTCCGCGAGCAGCAAAAGCCCTCGGCCTCGGTGCTGGTGAGCCTGCACCCGGGGCGCGTGCTCGACCGGGCGCAACTGGCGGGCATCGTGCATCTGGTGGCATCGAGCGTGCCTGAGCTGGCGCCCTCGGCCGTGAGCGTGCTCGACGACACGGGCAAGCTGCTGTCGCAGTCGCCCGACGCCGCGTCAGGCTCGGGCGTGGATGCGCAGCAGTTGCTGTATGTGCAGCAGATCGAGCAGCAATATGCGCGCCGCATCATGGACATCCTGGAGCCCGTGGTGGGGCGCAACAACGTCAAGGCGCAGGTGTCTGCCGAGGTGGACTTCAGCCAGACCGAATCCACCTCCGAGCAGCACCGCCCCAACCTGGCCGCCGATGCCAGCGCCATCCGCAGCCAGCAGGTGGTGGAAAGCAATGGCCCCCAGGGCGCTGCGCTGCCCACGGGCGTGCCCGGCGCGGCCTCGAACCAGCCGCCCGCGCCTTCTGCCGCGCCCATCAACGGCGCCAATCCGCCGCTGGCGGCGGCCAACGGCCAGCCACAGGGTGCACAGGGGGCGTTGGGCGCAGGGGGGCGGCGCGAGTCGGTCATCAATTACGAAGTGGACAAAACCGTCCGCGTGACGCGCGGCGGCAGCGGTGCCGTCAAGCGCCTGAGCGCGGCGGTGGTGGTGAACTACCAGTCTTCCGAAGACAAGGGCAAGACCGTGGCCAAGGCGCTGACGCCCGAACAGCTGGAGCAGATGACGGCGCTGGTGCGCGAAACCATTGGGTTCAACAAGGAGCGTGGCGATTCCGTCAATCTGATGAACACACCGTTCCAGGTGGATGTGACGCCGGTTACCGAGGTGCCGCTGTGGAAGCAGCCTGAAGTGCTGGACCTGGCCAAGAGCTTTGCCTGGCCGGTGGGAGCCGTGTTGTTTGCCGCGCTGGTTTTGCTGGGGCTGGTGCGCCCAGCCCTCAAGGGCGGGGCGGAGCGCCCCCGGGCCATCCCGATGGCGGGCGGCACGGTGGATGCCATGGAGGCCGAGCAGCCCGAGCGGCCCGCCTTGCCGGCGCCCACCAAAAAGGACGAGCTGCTGCCGGCGACACCCGAGCAGCTGCGCCTCGAAGATGCGCGCCTGCTGGCCAAGGAGAACCCCATGGCCGTGGCCAATATTCTGAAAACCTGGGTGAACGGCGATCCCGTCTGAGCCCGGATCTGAACGGACAACTTATCTATGGATGAGCAGGGCCTCAACGACGCCGCCATCATGCTGATGTCCCTCGGCGAGGAGGAGGCGGCCGAAGTGTTCAAGCACTTCTCGCCCAAAGAGGTGCAAAAGCTGGGCGAGACCATTGCGCGCATGCGTTCGGTGTCGCGCGACAAGGTGGACATGGTGATCAACCGGTTTTCCAACGCCGCAGCGGCGCAAAGCCTGCTGGTGTCCGACACCGGAAACTATGTGCGCGCGGTGCTCAAGCGGGCGCTGGGCGATGACAAGGCCGGGTTGCTGATCGACCGCATCTTGCAGGGCGGCGATGTGTCGGGCATCGAAAGCCTGAAGTGGATGGACCCCCTGTCGGTGGCCGAGTTGCTGCGCAATGAGCATCCCCAGATCGTGGCGGCCATTTTGGTGCACCTTGATGCAGACCAGGCCGCTGCCGTGCTGATGAATTTCACCGAACGCCAGCGCAGCGAAGTGCTGCTGCGCGTGGCCACCCTCGAAGGTATCCAGCCGACCGCGCTGAAAGACCTGAACGAGGTGCTGTTCAAGGTGCTGGCGGGGGGCGACAAGATTCGCAAAAGCTCGTTGGGCGGTGTCAAGGCGGCGGCCGAGATCATCAACATGCTGGGCGGCAACATGGACAGCGTGGTGCTCGAATCCATCCGCGGATACGACCCCGATCTGGCCCAGAAGATCATGGACAAGATGTTCATCTTCGACGATGTGCTCAAGCTCGATGACAAGGCCATCCAGTCGGTGCTGCGCGAAGTGGCGTCGGAGACGCTGATCGTGGCCCTCAAGGGCGCGGTGCCTGAATTGCGCGAGAAATTTCTCACCAACATGTCCACCCGTGCGGCAGATGCCTTGCGCGAAGACCTGGAGTCGCGCGGGCCGATGCGCCTGTCGGAAGTGGAAGCCCAGCAAAAGGAAATCCTCAAGACGGTGCGCCGCCTCTCTGACGAGGGCCAGATCGTGATTGGCGGTGGTGGCGGTGATGATGCCTTCGTCTAACCAGCGGGTGTATTCACGCTTCATCCCCAGCGAAGAGGTGGGGGATTTCACCCACTGGAAGTTCGGTGCGGTGGATGGCTCTGGCCTGGTAGAGCCCGCGCCCGACGCCGAGGCCGTGCCAGAGTTGCCGCCTGCACTTGACGAGGCGCAGCAGCAGGCCCTGATGCAGGCGGCCTGCGATGAGGCTTATGCGAGGGGCGTGGCCCAGGGTGAAGCGCAGGCCACGCTGGAGTGGCAACGCCGCATGGACGACTACGTGGCGAACCAGGGGCAAGAAGCGGCCGAGCGGATCAATGCCGTGGTGCAGTCGCTGCAGGCATCGCTGGCCGACATGCAGCAGCACATGGCGCAAGACATGCTGCACCTGGCATGTGACATTGCCCGCCAGGTGCTGCGCCACGAGCTGTCGGTCAACCCCAACGCGGTGCAGCCCGTGGTGCGCGAAGCCGTGGGCATGCTGGTGTCCGAGGGGCGGCCGGCGCTGGTGCGCCTGAACCCTGTGGACATGGAAACCATGGCGGGGTCTTTGCGCGAAGAGTTTGATGGCGCCGCCGTGCAGTGGATGGCGGACGCCGCAGTGCCAGCCGGGGGCTGCCTGGTGGAGTCGGCTGGCACAGTGGTGGACGGCAGCCTGGACAAGCGCTGGCAGCGCGCTGTGGCGGCGCTGGGGCTCGAATCGGCGTGGCAGGACGGTGGTGATGGCGATGACCACTGACACCCGTTCTGCCTGGGCCGATTTCATGGAAGACGCCCGGGAACGCGTGCAGGCCCAAGTGCCGCTGGAAACGCGGGGCACGCTCACCCGCCTGACGGGTTTGGTGCTGGAGGCTGCGGGCATTAGGGTGCCGGTGGGTTCGCAGTGCATGGTGCAGATGCCGGGCCACACACCCATCCTGGCCGAGGTGGTGGGATTTTCGGCAGACCGGGCTTTCTTGATGCCCGCTGGGGATATTCATGGCCTGTCCAGCGGGGCCAGCGTGGTGCCTGCGGCGCCTTACATTCCCATGCCCCGTCTGGGCGAGCCCCCGCGCCCGGTGCACCGCGCTGGCGTGCTGCGGCTGCCGATGGGCGACGGATTGCTCGGACGCGTGGTGGATTCGCAGGGTTTGCCGCTGGACCACGGCGGCCCGGTGCAGAACGTGGTTTCCGAGCCCATGGATCGCCGACAGATCAATGCCATGGACCGTGACCCGGTGCGTGAGCCCCTGGACACCGGCGTGCGCGCCATCAATGCGCTGCTGACCGTGGGGCGGGGGCAGCGGCTGGGTTTGTTTGCGGGTTCGGGCGTGGGCAAAAGTGTGTTGCTGGGCATGATGGCCCGTTACACCCAGGCCGATGTGATTGTGGTGGGGCTGATTGGCGAGCGCGGACGCGAGGTCAAGGAGTTTGTCGAAGACATCCTGGGCGAGGATGGCCGCGCGCGGTCGGTGGTGGTGGCGGCTCCGGCCGATGCGCCGCCGCTGCTGCGCATGCAGGGGGCCGCCTATGCCACGGCCGTGGCTGAGCATTTTCGTGACAAGGGCAAGCATGTGCTGCTGCTCATGGATTCGCTCACCCGCTATGCCATGGCCCAGCGGGAGATCGCGCTGGCCATTGGCGAACCACCGGCCACCAAGGGCTATCCACCATCGTGTTTTGCCAAGCTGCCTGCGCTGGTGGAGCGCAGCGGCAATGGGCTGCATGGCGTGGGTTCTATCACCGCTTTTTACACCGTGCTGTCGGAGGGTGATGACCAGCAAGACCCGATTGCCGATGCGGCGCGGGCCATTCTGGACGGGCACATCGTGCTGTCGCGGGCGCTGGCCGAAACCGGGCATTTCCCGGCCATCGATATTGAGCAGTCTGCCTCGCGGGTGATGCACAACGTGGTCTCGCGCGGGCATTTTGACCTGGCACGCCGGTTTCGCGCGGTGTATTCGCGCTACCAGAAGAGCCGCGATCTGGTGCAGGTGGGGGCGTATATGAGTGGCTCCGATCCGGCCCTGGACGAAGCGATCCGCCTGCAACCCCAGATGGCCGCTTTCCTGCAGCAGGACATGTTCGATGCGGCGTCCATGGAGCAAAGCCTCCACACCATGGCCGTGGTGCTGGATCACTGACGCACTGAACGATGGAGATTGAACGACCATGTCAACCCTGAACGCCCTGACGGTGGCCGTGGAAGTGGCTTCGCGCAAGCGCGATGAGGCCCGGCGGCTGTTGCAGGATGCGCAGGGGGCGCAGCAGGCCGCGCAAGACCAGCTCAACCAGTTGCAGGGCTACGCCCGGGAAACAGAAGGGCGCTGGGGAATGCGTGCGGACGCCGCAGTGCAGCCCGAGGTGATGTTCCACCACTACCAGTTCATGGACCGCCTGGGCCACGCCGTGGGCCTGCAAACAGGTGTGGTGAGTGACCACGCCAGCCGGGTGCAAGACGCCACCCGCACGTTGCTGGAGGCCGAACTGCGCCTGGCCAGCCTGCGCAAGGTGGTGGAAAAGCGCCAGCATGACCACGAGCGCCAGCAGATGCGCCGCGAACAAAAGCAAACCGATGAGCGCGCCTCGATACAGGTGCGCAATGCGATCAATGGCCCGCCGGGGCAGGAGTATTGAAAATGGAACCAACACGCATCTCTGGCCCACAGGGTAGTCAGGGCGCCCAGGGCACCCAGTCCGCGCGTGGAAAATCCCAGGCACAGCAAGCGGGTGGCCCCGTGGATCCGTCGGCCCAGGGGGGATTCCTGGCTTTGTTGGCGTCTTTGGAGAGCACGCTTCCAAGCGATGGGCTGCCGCTGGACACGGAGAGGGACAGCAGCGCTTCTCGGACGGCGATTTTGAGTTCAGACAATGCGATGGCCAGCAGCAGGGCGGATCCTGCATCACTGGCCGCCTGGCAGAGCCTGCTGGCGCCCGGGACGCAGCCAGGGGCTGCGGCGTCGGGCTCGGTAGCGGCTGGCGATGGGGGCATGTCTGCGTTGGCGGGGACCGATTGGCATGCGGCCGCCGATGGACTGGAAGCGCAGAAGGCAATTTCGAGAACTGCGGCGACCGGTTTTACGGTGGCAACTGGCAATGGGGGGGCTGTGCCTGGGGGTGGTGCCATGACCGGGTTGTCTGGGATGGCGGGTTCCGACTGGCTTGCGGCAGCCGATGGGCTGGTGGCGCAGACGGCGCTGCAGGATGGTGCCGCCGAGGCTGCGGGCGCGAAGCCTCCCAATGGCGCTGCGGTGGGCTATGGCCGCATTTTCTCGCGACACCACAATGCGCTGTCTCAGGGCAGGGGCGATGTGTCCGGCGTGGTTTCTGCAGCAGCGGCCGGCGCCAATGGGGCAGAAAAAAAGCAGGCCCTAGTCACGGCTTTCTCTGCAATGCAGGGCACTCAGGCGGTGGTGGACTCGCGGTTGGTAGGCGGGCCACTGGCCGAGGCCGGATCGCGTGGCGGGAGCAATTTGCTGGGGGACCTGGGCGGTGCGGCAGGAGCCCCAGCCCTGGATCTCTTTGCGGAAAGCCGGGTGTCCCCGCGCGGAGGCAGTGCCACCAGTGGTGACGCCGGTGGACGCCCGTCCGCAGACGCGGCTTGGGGTAGCCCGGGCGCTGTGCAGGCGGGCCCGGAGACGGCAGGCTTGGAGGGTGCCGCAGTGTTTGCGGACCCCACGCTGGCGGGGGCCGAAGAGCAGATTGCGGACCAGGTCGCCTACTGGGTGAACCAGAAAACGCAGAACGCTGAAATGACGCTGGACCGCGATGGACAGCCGGTGCAGGTGACCGTGTCGCTCTCGGGCAGTGAGGCCCATGTGACGTTTCGCAGCGACCAGGCGCAGACCCGTGAGTTGCTGGATTCGAGCATGGCCCAGTTGCGGGATTTATTGCACAACGAGGGCTTGGTGTTGGCGGGCACCACGGTGGGGACAACGGCACGGGATGGCGCTTCGCCGAACGATTCCGGACAGCGCCAGGGCCGGGGCGGTGAGCGGCGTGCGCAAGTGGTGGCGTCCGTGCCGTCCGCAGCGGTAACGGCGCGGCACAACGGCGGCGCATCTGACCGTGCGGTGGACATCTTTGTGTGATGTCCTGGCTCCGAGGCGCTGAGATTGCGGACGGGCGCAAGGATTTTTAACGCCCGCTCCCGCAGCGTTTGCGGGCTGAGGTGGTGGAATGCCGTGGTTTTGGGCTTTTATTCTGGCTATTATTGGTCGGCCCTTCGCCCAATAATGGGTTTCCAGTTGATCCTGCGTTCCTTCGGGCGCGGACGCTGTCTGCTTTCTACCCCAAGGAATTTTCAACGTGTCTGCCACTCCCCCCGCCGCCGCGCCGGTCAAGGCCAAAAGCAAGAAGCTGATCGTGATCGGCGCAGTGCTTGTCTTGCTGGTCATTGTGGGCGCTGGCGCCGCATGGTTCCTTGCCAGCCGGTCGCAGGCTGCCGAGGATGAAGAAGGTGCCGAACCAGTGCGCAAGGAGGCGGTCAAGGTGGTGCCCACTTTCCTGCCCATGGAAAACATGGTGGTCAATCTTGCCGACCCGGGTGGCGACCGTTTTGCGCAAATCGGTATCACGCTCGAAGTGTCGGACGCCAAGACGGCAGAGCAGATCAAGCAGTACCTGCCCAGTATCCGCAGCGGAATTCTCATGCTCACCTCGCAGCGCACCTCGGAAGAGCTCTTGCAGCGCGAGGGCAAGGAAAAACTGGCCGCCGATATCCTGCGAGAG
Source organism: Acidovorax sp. BoFeN1 (assembly GCF_003345135.1). NCBI lineage: Bacteria > Pseudomonadati > Pseudomonadota > Betaproteobacteria > Burkholderiales > Comamonadaceae > Acidovorax > Acidovorax sp. BoFeN1. The sequence goes on along the minus strand of NZ_QOZT01000021.1, from coordinate 18,799 downwards.
GTCTCTCGCCCGCTGGGTTATTCGGTGTCGTCGGCGAAGCCCCGTCGCGAGGTGCAGGACGATGATTCTGAAGAGCCCGCTGCGCGTCGCAAGGTTGAGAAGAACCCTGTACAGCGGGTGTTGTTTTCCAGTTTCATCATCCAGTGAGCTGGCAAGGATTTCCCCATGAGTGATTCGTTTCTATCCCAGGAAGAGGTAGATGCCCTTCTGGAAGGGGTCACCGGAGAGAGTCAGAAATCGGTAGAGGAAGTCGCCGAGGCGGGGGCCGTCCGCAACTACGACATCTCCAGCCAGGAGCGTATTGTTCGTGGCCGCATGCCGACGATGGAAATCGTCAACGAGCGGTTTGCGCGCAACTTCCGCATCGGCTTGTTCAACTTCATCCGCCGCAGCCCCGAGATATCCGTGGGCACCGTTTCGGTGCAGCGCTACAGCGCTTTTCTGCGCGAGCTGGCGGTTCCCACCAACTTCAACATTGTGGCTATTCGGCCGTTGCGGGGCAGTGGGCTGATCGTGTGTGAACCCTCGCTGGTGTTCGGCATCATTGACACGCTGTATGGCGGCGTGGGCAAATTTCAGGCCCGGATCGAGGGGCGTGATTTTTCCCCCACCGAGCAGCGCGTGATCAACCGGCTGGTGGATGTCATCTGCACCGAATACAAGAAGGCGTGGCACGGTATCTATCCGCTGGAACCGGAATACCAGCGATCGGAAATGCAGCCCCAGTTCGCTAACATCGCGACGCCCAGCGAAATTGTGGTGTCTACAGCCTTTCAGCTGGAGATTGGCGACCTGTCTGGCGCCATCCACATCTGCATGCCCTATGCGACCCTGGAGCCGATCCGGGATGTGCTGTATTCATCCACGCAGGGTGACTCGATCGAGGTGGATCGCCGCTGGGTGCGGGTTCTGACCCGCGAAATCCAGGCGGCTGAAGTCACCTTGGTGGCGGAGCTGGCGCGAGCGGACGCCACCGTGGAACAACTGCTGGCCATGAAGCCCGGCGATTTCATCGAGCTGGACAGGGAACCCCGTATTCGTGCCTCCATTGGGGGAGTGCCTATTTTTGAGTGCCAGTATGGCACCCACAATTCCAAATATGCGATTCGCATTGAAGAATGCCTGCGCAATGCGGATATGAGCTGGCTTGGAGAAAAAGATGTCCACTGAAGACAACAACGACGGTAAAGACAACAGTGCGGACGATCCGTTTGCTGGTTGGGCCGAGGCGCTGGAAGAGCAAAAGCGCACCGATGACAAGCCCGGTGATGCGGAGCAGGGTGGTCCGTTGTCCGGCGAACCGGTTCGCCCGTTCTCTGGCGCAGGGGACGGAACGGTCAATGACATCAACATGGTGCTCGACATTCCCGTGCAGCTGTCTGTGGAGCTGGGGCGCACCAAGGTCCCCATCAAGTACATCCTTCAGCTGGCCCAGGGATCGGTGGTCGAGCTTGATGCGCTGGCGGGTGAGCCTATGGATGTGCTGGTCAATGGCTACCTGATTGCGCAGGGTGAGGTGGTGGTGGTGAACGACAAGTTCGGCATTCGTCTTACCGATGTGGTGACGCCATCGGAGCGCCTGCGGCGGGTCAGCCGTGGATAGTGCTGGCATGACCCAGACGCTTGTCATTGTGGTGCTGTTTGTGGCGGCCATGGCGGCATTGCCGTGGCTGGTGCGGCGCGTGCAGTTGCGCCAGGCGGCAGGTGGTGCCCCTGGGGGCGCTTCGTCTCGCGTGCTCTCGGCCGTGGCGGTTGGGCCACAGCAGCGCGTGGTGACCGTGGAGGTGGGGCCGGAAGGGGCCCGCGCGTGTCTGGTGTTGGGGGTGACGGCCCAGAGCATCACCTGTCTGCATGTCATCGGATCCCCTGCCCACCAGCAGGGAGCTCCTGCGGCCTCGTTTGCCGGTGCAATGGCGCTGGCCGCACAACCCCCCGAAAAGGCCTCCCATGTCTGAATTGGCCGGTGGATGCCGCAACAGGGCTTGGGGTGCATCGCGCCCGGTGGTATGGCTGGTGGGGTTTTGCGCGCTGACCATGGTTCATGTGCCGGCCATCGCTCAAAGTGGCGGTTCGTTGCCCCTGCTCGTCGGATCGGGCAACGCGGGAACCAGCTTTTCCGTACCTATACAGACATTGCTGTTCTTCACGGCGCTGTCATTCTTGCCGGCGGTGCTTTTGATGATGACGGGATTCACCCGCATCGTCATTGTGTTGTCGCTGTTGCGCCAGGCCCTGGGCACGCAGTCTGCTCCGCCCAATCAGGTCATCATCGGCTTGTCGTTGTTTCTCACGTTCTTTGTCATGGGGCCCACGCTGGACCGCGTCTACAAGGACGCCTATGTGCCGTACACCACCAACGCCATCAGTTTTGAGGTGGCGGTGGAAAAAGCAGAGGCCCCGATGCGGGAGTTCATGCTCAAGCAGACCCGCCAGTCCGACTTTGCGCTGTTTTCTCGCCTTGCGCGGCTGGACGCATCGGTCACGGCCGAAACTGCGCCCCTGCGCGTGTTGGTGCCGGCGTTTGTGACGAGCGAGCTCAAGTCGGCATTCCAGATCGGGTTCATGATTTTCATTCCCTTCCTGGTCATTGACATGGTGGTGTCCAGCATCCTGATGTCCTTGGGCATGATGATGCTGTCGCCGGTGCTGGTGGCGTTGCCATTCAAGCTCATGCTGTTTGTCCTGGCAGATGGCTGGAATTTGCTGATTGGCTCACTGGCCGCCAGTTTTGTGACCTGAGGAAGCCGTGTTATGACATCTCAGCTGGTTTTGACCATGGGGCGCGAGGCGCTTACCTTGCTACTGATGATCGCCATGCCCGTGCTGGGCGTTGTGATGGCGGTTGGCTTGCTGGTCAGTATCTTTCAGGCGGTGACGCAGATCCACGAGGCAACCCTGGCCTTTGTTCCCAAGCTCATTGCTGCCATGGTGGTCTTTGCGGTGGCTGGTCCGTGGATGATCAGTACGCTGGTGGATTACATCCGCCGGACCATTGAATCGATTCCGTCGGTGATCGGGTGATTTGGCCTGTGGTGCGCGGGAAGTGAGCATGTTGCGTCAACTGACGAGTGATGTGGTCATGTATCCGGGCTGCGCGGCTGGCGAGAGCTCTCCAGAACGTGTGAAAAGCACCTTTCACGGGGTTTCAGTGCGTCAGTCCTCCCCGGTGGGGTTTTCGTGATCACTTTCACCGAGGCACAGCTGGTTGCCTGGATTTCACCCATTCTTTGGCCGTTTTTGCGTGTGCTGGCCGTTTTTACGGTGGCCCCCGTGTTTTCCATGCGTGCCATTCCCATGCGGGTCAAGGTGGGGCTGGCTTTTCTGGTCGCACTGTGCGCGCAGGCGGTTTTGACGGACCAGCCGGTGATCAGTGTGAACGGGCGCGAGGCCTTGGGGGCCGTTGCTCAGCAAGTGGTGGTGGGCCTGGCCATTGGATTCGCAGTGCGGCTGGTTTTTTCGGCCGTGGAGCTGGCGGGCGAAATCATCGGTCTGCAAATGGGCCTGAATTTCGCTTCGTTCTTCGACCCGGCGAGCAACGCGCAGGTCAGCGCTGTGGCACGTTTCTTTGGGCACATGGCGACCTTGCTCTTTGTGGTCATCAATGGGCACTTGATGGTGCTGATGGCCGTGGTCAAGAGTTTTGACAGCTTTCCAGCCGACGGAAACTTTCTGCAGGCACTGGGGCAGATGCGCTTGCACGAACTGGGAGCATCGCTGTTCTCCAGCGCCTTGTGGATTGCGCTGCCAATGATCGCGCTGCTGACCTTTGTCAACCTGACCTTGGGCATCATTTCCCGCGTGGCCCCGCAGATGAATATCTACGCGGTGGGTTTTCCTGTGACGCTGACAGTCGGCTTGCTCGGCATTGCCGCCACATTGCCCATGCTGGAGCAGCCAGTGTTGACCCTGATGCAACAGGTCATGGATCTTTTTGCGGCTCAGCGCTAGCCAAAGGCGTCAAACCAGTTCGTTGCGGATGGCGTAGACCGTCAGTTCAGCATTGTTGGTGAGCTTGAGCTTTTCAAGAACGCGGGAGCGGTATACGCTGACGGTCTTGGGACTGAGCATCAATTCTTCAGCGATATCCGAAAGCTTGCGTCCCGAGGCAATCTTGACCAGCGTCTGCAGTTCCCGCTCGGAGAGCGCTGCATGGGGCACTTCGGGCGCTGGTTGTGCGAGGCTTTCCGCCAGCATTTGGGCGACTTCGGGGGTGAGGTATTTGCGCCCCTGCATCACGGTGCGCACGGCTGCAATGAGCTCGACGGGGTCACTTGCCTTGTTGGCATAACCCTGTGCGCCGGCACGCAGACAGCGCAGCGCATACTGGTCTTCTGGATACATCGAAACCACCAGCACCTTGATGGCAGAGTGGGTTTCGCGTACGCTGGCCAGCACTTCTAAGCCGCTGCGCCCCGGCATGTTCAAGTCCAGCAGCAGTACATCGCATGGGGCGGCACGCAGCACTTCGCGCAATTCCGAGTAACCACCCGCCTCGCCGGTGACAAGGATGTCTGGCGCCTCCGCCAGCGTATCGCGTATTCCGCGGCGCAAGACAGCATGGTCATCGCACAACACAACATGAATCACTGTGAGGCTCCTTCATCTGGTGCATTGTGGCGCGATGCAAGGGGAACGGAAAGAATCACGCTGGTGCCTTTTCCGGGGTGGCTGCTGATGTCCAGCCAGCCGTTCACGGTGCGTGCGCGCTCCTGCAGCCCCTTCAGCCCAAAAGCCTTGGGTTTTTCGCGCATGGCGGGTTCAATTCCGCACCCGTCGTCGGCGACCTCCAGTGTCAATACGCCTTCGCTGTCTGCAAGTTCGATGTGAACGGACTGGGGCGCAGCATATTTTGCAACGTTGGTCAGTGCTTCCTGAGCGGTGCGATAGGCTACCAACTGAACTTCGGCAGGAATGTCCACGGCCCCGCTGCTTGTGCGGACCACGGTTGTGACGCCGGTGCGGCGCTCGAAACTGCTGGCCAGCCACTGAACGGCGGCGACCAGGCCCTGATCAAGGATGGGTGGGCGCAGGTTCATCATGATGCGCTGGCTGGCGCCAATGGCATGCTGGAGCATGTCAGCTGCGGCCGTGGCGTGCTCCTGCATCGCGCGATCCTGGGCGTGGCGCCCGATCCAGGCAAGATCAAACCGGACAGCCGTGAGGGCTCCCCCGATATCGTCGTGGATCTCCCGGGCGATTGCTGCACGCTCTTGCTCAATGGAGGTTTGAAGGTGCTCGGTCAGGTCTGCCAGGCGTCTTTGGGAGGCGGCCAGTTCGGCCACCGCCTGTTCGCGCGTTATTCTCGCCTCGTGCACCTCCAACGCCCGGGATATGACATGGGGCAGGCGAGCCATGTCATCCTTGGAAAGATAATCCGCAATTCCCAGCCGCATGGCGTCAACTGCTGCGGCCTCCCCGATGGCCCCGGAGAGCAGGACAAAAGGCGGATGTTGATGCAATTGCGCAACATGCTGCCACGCATCAAGCGCCGTAAAACCTGCCAAACGGTAGTCCGCCAGAATGATGTCGAACGAATGGTGTGCCGTCAGGGTCTGAAAGGCCTCTAGCGTGTCGACGTGCTGAACCGTGCATGCCATCCCCGAGCGTCGCAAGGCAGCTTTGGCAAGCCCGTGGTCGGCGAGAGAATCCTCAAGATGAAGGATTTTTAGGTGATGGTCTTGTATTGCTTTGACCATAGGAGCGCTATCATAGGATACATATTGGAACAAATAGTGTTATCTCGTGGGGCATGTGCGGCGCGAGGTGTCAGATGGGCAGCACCTTGTAAGGTGTAAGTCTGGTGCTTGGCAATCGATTCCGCAGGGCCCATTTTTTCGCGTGCTTTGCAATATTTGCCGGGATGGAAAACGATGCAATCTACGCTCACACCCTCCGGAGGCCCCGGAGTACAGGTCCCCGTCATGGTGGCAGCGGAACTGCAGGATTCGTTGCTGGTGGTCATGCATGATTTGCATCGGCTTGAGGGGCTGTTGAACCACGCCACCGACAACTTGCTGGAGCGTTTTGACGAAGCCAATGCAGCGTTGTCCGATGCGGTGGTGAAGGATGCGCCAGAGTTGGTGGCTGCACGAGCAGCATTGCGCAAAGCAGTGACCGAGTTGCAGTTTCAGGACATGGCTTCTCAGTTGATCTGGCATACCACCAAGGTGCTTCAGGGCTGCGCCTTTCGGCTTGCATCTGAAGCCATGGGGCACGAAGAGGGTGAAGAGGCGGCTCCATTTGCTGAAATGGCCCCTGATCGCCCCAATCCCGTGACCCAGAGCGAGATGGATGCGGGTTCTGTGGATCTGTTTTGATGCTCGCATCACTGGTTAACCTATATACACAAGTTAGTTGGAGCCTTACATGCAATCGATCCTTGCCGTAGATGATTCACCTTCCATGCGAAAGATGGTGTCTTTTACCCTCACGGGTGCGGGCTACCATGTGGTGGAAGCCGTGGATGGGCAGGATGCCCTGGAAAAAGCAGAAGCTCACGACATCCACCTCGTACTGGCGGACCAGAACATGCCCCGGCTCGACGGCATTGGTCTCACGCGCAAGCTGCGCGAGCACCCCAAATTCAAGACTATTCCCATCCTGATTCTGACCACTGAATCCAGTGACCAGATGAAACAGGCAGGCCGTGCCGCAGGTGCCACGGGATGGCTGGTAAAACCTTTCGATCCGAACCGATTGATTGAAGTAATTCAGAAAGTTATCCGCTGATCCGCACGGACCGGGATAAGCAAGACAACAGGAGCCTCCATGGCGGAAACCTATCAAGAAGGATCGGGATCTGGCGCAGATTTTGATCTGAGCCAGTTCTATCAAATCTTTTTCGAAGAAGCAGGTGAAAACCTCGACCAGATGGAGCATATGCTGCTGAATCTGGACCTGGTCAATGCCAACGACGAAGAGCTCAACGGCATTTTTCGGTGCGCGCACTCCATCAAGGGCGGCGCCGCCACGTTCGGGTTTGCCGATGTGGCGGAATTGACGCACCAGATGGAGTCTCTGCTGGACCGCTTGCGGCGGCACGAACTTCAGCCCATTCCGCAAATGGTGGACGTATTGCTCGAATCGGCAGACGCCTCGCGCAGTCTGTTGGCGCGCCACCAAGCGGGAGAGCAGGGCGAGGCGGTCTCTACCACCGAGCTTGTGCACCGCATTAGCGAGCTGGCCGCAGGCCGGGTTCCAGCGGGGGATGCGCCTGCACCCGTGGTGCCGGCAGTGGTTCCTGAGGTCGCCGTTGTAGCGCCGCCGCCCGCTCTGGCGCCAGCACCGGCTGTGCTGCCCGGGCAGCCGCGCCAGCTCCATATCCAGATAGGCCCGCTGGAGCGACCAGCGCAGGCAGATGCCATCAAGGAACTCTTCCGAGACATCCCGGGTCTGGGTTCTATCAGCGATTTGCCCGTTATCGAGCCCGCCACCCGCCGATTTGCCGTTGAAACCACATCAACCAACGATGATCTGCTGGACCTCTTTGCGTTTCATGTTGCCAAGGAGCAGGTGGCCATCAGCGACGCAGCGAGGTCAGGTGCCATAACAGTCGAGCAGGCGGCGCCATCCGGCACCGCAGCAGAAGTGCCCTATGGTTTCTTTCATGATGCGCCTGGCGCGCCCGCCGAGACCGCCCCCGCGCTGGTGGCTGCGCCGCCCGTAACCGCAGGCGTCAAGCCAGCGGTTGCCAAGACGGCGGGAGAGCCCAAGGCGCAGAGTCAGGCCCAGATGGAATCGACGACGATCCGGGTGGCTGTGAACAAGGTGGATCAGCTGATCAACCTGGTGGGTGAGCTGGTAATCACCCAGGCCATGCTTGCGCAAAACAGCCGAGGCCTTGATGCGGGCGCCTACCAGCAGTTGCTGGCGGGGCTGGCGGATCTTGATCGCAACACCCGTGATCTTCAGGAATCGGTCATGTCGATTCGCATGATTCCCATGTCGATCGTGTTCAGCCGTTTTCCACGCATGCTGCGTGATCTGGCGAACAAACTCGGGAAGAAGGTGGATTTTGTGACGCTGGGTGAGGCCACCGAACTCGACAAGGGTCTGGTTGAAAAAATCACCGACCCGTTGACTCACCTGGTGCGAAACAGTTGCGATCACGGCATCGAAATGCCTGCCGATCGTCTGGCAAAAGGCAAACCGGAGCACGGCACCATTACGCTATCAGCCTCTCACCAGGGCGGCTCGATCGTGATCGAGGTGCGAGATGACGGCAAAGGGCTGTCGCGCGAAAAGATACTGAGCAAAGCGCAGGAGCGCGGCCTCGATGTGTCCGAGCACATGAGTGACGCCGATGTCTGGCAGCTTATCTTTGCACCGGGATTTTCCACCGCCGATGAGGTTACGGACGTGTCAGGCCGTGGTGTGGGAATGGACGTTGTCAAGCGAAACATTGCGGCGCTCAACGGCTCGGTCGAGATCGATTCGGCAGAAGGCTACGGGATGAGGGTGTCCGTGCGCCTGCCCCTGACGTTGGCCATCATGGATGGCATGTCCGTGGGCGTCAGCGACGAGGTCTACATTCTTCCGTTGTCGTCGGTGGTCGAGTCGTTCCAGGTCAACCCCGAAGATGTCAGCACAGTGGCGCAAGGGTCGCAGTTGGTCAAGGTGCGGGACGAATACATGCCCGTGATTGCCCTGGAAAAGATTTTCCAGGTGCCTCGCTTCGACGCCAGCAAGTCCAGCAACATCATGGTGGTAGTGGAAGCAGACGGTAGCCGTGTCGCCCTGCTGGTGGATGAGTTGCTGGGTCAGCACCAAGTGGTAGTCAAGAACCTCGAATCCAACTATCGCAAAGTTCCCAATGTGTCGGGGGCCACGATTTTGGGCGACGGCACTGTGGCCCTTATTCTGGATACGGGTGGGCTGGTGCGACGGGCACGCCACTAGATTCTTGCGCCTGCGCCGGTTGTTGCAGGCGCTGTCTTGAAAGGAAGAATCACCATGAGTGTGATGGAAAAATCAGAAGAAACCACTGCGTCCAGTGCCCGGGAGTATCTGACGTTCAGGCTCGACCAGGAAGAGTACGGCATCGACATCCTGAAGGTTCAGGAAATTCGGGGTTACGAGCCTCCCACCCGCATTGCCAATGCACCAGAGTTCATCAAAGGCGTGGTCAATTTGCGGGGAACGATCGTGCCCATCGTGGACATGCGCATCAAGTTCAACTGCACCCAGGCCGACTACAACACCTTTACGGTGGTGATCATTCTGAATCTGCGTCAGCGTGTGGTCGGGATTGTGGTGGACTCGGTCAGCGATGTCATGGAACTGGCCTCGGGCAGTGTTCGCGCCGCCCCCGATATTGAAAGCGCCATCGACAACAGTTGTATCTTGGGTCTGGGCTCGGTAGGCGAGCGCATGCTCATCCTGCTGGACATTGAAAAATTGATGTCCAGTGTGGACATGGGTTTGGTGACTACGGACGAGTAGCACGATTGGGCCATTCAAATGTTGGCCTAGGGAAACACAGGCCGGTGAGTTTTTTCACTGGCCCTATGGAGCGAACAGGAAACACATGTCCTCGACTGCCACCGCTTCAACTGCGGCGCGAACGCGCACTCTTTCCGGCAGGGCGGATACTGCCGTTGCTGCAACGGCGTCCTCCGGCCCCCTTTCGCAAGGGCGTGAATTTGTCTGGACAACGGCCGATTTCGCGCGGGTCCAGGGGCTCATTTACCAGCGCGCTGGCATCAGTTTGCACGATGGCAAGCACGCAATGGTTTACAGCCGACTCTCGCGTCGTCTCAGGGAGACGGGGCATACGAGCTTTAACGAGTATCTGAGCTGGCTGGAAAAGCATGACGGTCCCGAGTGGCAAGAGTTCGTGAATGCCTTGACCACCAATTTGACGGCATTTTTCCGTGAACAGCACCATTTTGAAATTTTTGCTGCGCATCTGAAGAGCAAGCCTTCTGGCACGCCGTGGCGGGTTTGGTGCAATGCAGCATCCACCGGGGAAGAGCCATATTCCATTGTCATGACTGCGCTGGAAGCGCTGGGCCCGAATGCGCCTTTCAAGCTGACGGCCAGTGATATCGACTCGCGCGTACTGGCGACTGCGGCACAAGGTGTTTATCGGGTGGATAACGTCAAAGGGCTCAGCCCCGAGCGCCTTCGGCATTTTTTCCTGCGTGGAAAGGCCGGCAATGAAGGCATGGTTCGCGCCAAACCCGAGATGCGTAAGGCAATCGAGTTCATCAGCGTGAACCTGATCCGCGACGACTGGCCTTTCCGGGAGCCTTTTGATGTGGTTTTTTGTCGCAATGTCATGATTTATTTTGACGCCCCGACCCAGCGGAAGGTGCTGGAGCGAATCCATCGGGTGCTCAAGCCGGGCGGAATGTTGTTCGTTGGCCATGCCGAAAATTTCAGCGAATCACGGGATCTCTTTACCCTGCGTGGCAAAACGGTGTACGAACGGCGTTGACAGCCTCACTGATGCCACGCAGTTTCCACGACCAACCTATGATCCGGCGCCATTTGGCCACTGGTCTTTCAGGGAGCCATTCCCATGGCATTTGACACCACAGAGCGGCGGCGTGCGCCGCGCATTGCCCCCTTGAGCGCAGACGTTTACTCCACTGGCACTGCGGTTGCGAAAGAGTCGTCGCTGCAGGGGTTGAAAGCCCAGGCGCGCAAACCTGGTGAGGCATCGTTTTTTTACGCCGACCATCATTTCCAGCACAACGCTGTGAAGGTGTTGCCGGGTGAATACTTTGTGTCGGACGAGAACATGATCATCATGACGGTGCTGGGGTCATGCATTGCGGCTTGCCTGTGGGACAGCAGAGCCCGCATTGGTGGAATGAACCATTTCATGCTTCCAGACGGGGATATGGCAGATGCCTCGGGCCGCTATGGGTCTTACGCCATGGAGTTGCTGATCAATGAGATGCTCAAGCTCGGCGCCCGGCGTGAGACGATGCAAGCCAAGATTTTTGGCGGAGCCCAGGTCATGCACAACTTCACCACGATGAATGTGGGAGAGCGCAACACCAATTTCGTGCTGAACTATCTTCAGACGGAACGTATTCCCATCATGTCTGAGGACGTGCTGGATATCTATCCACGCAAAGTGGTTTTTTTCCCCGTAACCGGCAAAGCCATGGTCAAGCGGCTGGCCCATACCCACCCCGAAACACTTGTGGCTCAGGAGGTTCGCGGCAATGCAGCGATCGTTGCCAAGACCACATCTGGTGGTTCGGTGGATCTGTTTTGAGGAAGGTGTGAGGGAATGAGCAAGAAAATTCGAGTGGTGGTGGTGGATGATTCGGCGCTGGTGCGCAGCTTGCTCGCGGAAATCATCAACCGACAGAGGGACATGGAGTGCGTTGGCACGGCGAACGATCCACTGGTCGCACGCGAAATGATTCGCGAACTGAACCCCGATGTGATCACCTTGGACGTTGAGATGCCGCGCATGGACGGCATTGATTTTCTTGGCCGATTGATGCGCTTGCGACCTATGCCGGTGGTGATGATTTCCACCCTGACAGAGCGCGGTGCAGAGGTCACCATGAAAGCGCTGGAGTTGGGTGCCGTGGATTTTGTGGCCAAGCCGCGCGTGGGGCTGGCGAGCGGAATCAATGAGCTCGCCTCCCTGATCGTAGACAAGATCCGGGTGGCCGCGGTGGCCCAGGTGCGCCGTTCTGCGCCGCGTGAGGTGGCTGCGTCCGCTTCGTCCGGTGGGGTTGCTCATCCTGCACCAGCAACGGCATTGCTGGGCCGGTTGTCGACAGAAAAGCTGATTTGCATCGGTGCATCGACCGGCGGCACGGAGGCAATTCGCGAAGTGCTGGTGCAGATGCCGGCAGACTCGCCGGCGATTGTGATCACCCAGCACATGCCGCCCGGCTTTACCACCAGTTTTGCGGCGCGGCTCAATGGCTTGTGTCAGATCACGGTCAAGGAAGCGGTCAATGGTGAGCGCATCCTTCCGGGGCATGCCTATATTGCCCCCGGTGGCACCCAGTTTCATGTGGCGCGCAGTGGCGCCAATTATGTCGCGGTGGTGGACGATGGCGCACCAGTCAATCGTCACAAGCCATCGGTGGAGGTGCTCTTCAAATCTGCGGCTGCCGTGGTGGGCCGCAATGCATTCGGCATCATGCTCACGGGCATGGGCAACGATGGAGCGGCTGCGATGAAGGAGATGAAGGACGCAGGCAGCTACAACTATGTGCAGGATGAAGCGAGTTGCATCGTGTTTGGCATGCCGCGCGAGGCCATTGGCCACGGTGCGGCAGATGAGGTGCTTCCGTTGAACCAGATTGCCTCCGCCTTGATCACGCGGTTGCGCGGAGCCACCGACCGCCTGCACCACCGCATCTGAGATGCTGCCCGCAAAGCGCTGGGAGCGCTTTGCGGCCTGTAAAAATCAGCATGTCAGGTGGAAAGCGCTGACCAGCGTTCGAGCGCTGCCATCAGTTGCTCCTCAATTTCTCCTTCGCGCGCGTGGAGGGTAGCTGCCCTGGCGGCGTCCTGGCTGTACACCTTGCCGTCGGCCAGTTCATCCTGCAAGGTTTTTTGCTCGGCCTCCAGATCGGCGATGCGTTGGGGCAATTGATCCAGTTCTCGTTGCTCTTTGTAGCTAAGTTTCTTTTTTGATAGCTGCTCAGGCTTATCTGATAAGCGCTCAGCCGTTGTTTCGCTCAAATTTTGTGTCGCGCGCTCCTTCGGGGTGGGCGCAGCCGCCGTCAGGGCCCGGCTTCGCTTGGATTGGATCAGCCAATCCTGCACACCGCCCTCGTATTCACGCCAGTTGCCATCGCCTTCGAAAGCGATGGTGCTGGTTACCACGTTGTCCAGGAAGGTGCGGTCGTGGCTTACAAGAAATACGGTGCCTTCATACGATTCCAGCAGATCTTCCAGCAAGTCCAGCGTGTCGATGTCCAGGTCATTGGTCGGCTCGTCGAGCACCAGCACATTGGCGGGGCGCGCAAACAGCCGCGCCAGCAATAGTCGGTTGCGCTCACCGCCGGACAGGGACCTCACAGGTGAATGTGCACGTGCCGGGGAAAACAGGAAATCGCTCAGGTAGCTTTTGACATGCTTGCGCTGTCCGCCAATCTCGATCCACTCGCTGCCGGGGCTGATGAAGTCCTCTAGGGTGGCATCCAGGTTGATCGCGTGTCGCATCTGGTCAAAATACGCCACCTGCAAGTTGGCACCCTGGCGGATCTGGCCTTCGTCAGGCTGAAGTTCACCCAGGATGAGCTTCAGCAAGGTGGTTTTTCCCGCACCGTTCGGACCAATCAGCCCGACCTTGTCACCGCGCAGGATCGTGGCACTGAATTTTCGAACAATGGTCTTGTCGCCAAATGCCTTGCTAACCCCGGTCAGCTCGGCAACGATTTTTCCCTGGTAGCCGTTTTGCGAACCCGTAGCGACATCCATCTTGACGCTGCCCACAACATCTCGCCGCGCCTCGCGACGAGCGCGTAGATGCTCAAGCCGGCTGATTCGGCTTTGGCTGCGGGTACGCCGCGCTTCCACGCCCCTGCGAATCCACACCTCTTCCTGCGCCAGCAGTTTGTCTGCCTTGGCTGAAATTACGGCTTCTTGCGCAAGCTGGTCTTCCTTCTGCACAAGGTACTGAGCGAAGTTACCGGGATACGAGCGCAGCTGTCCTCGGTCCAGCTCCACAATCCGGGTTGCGACCCGGTCCAGGAACGCCCGGTCATGGGTAATCGTGACAACGCTGCCCGGAAAGTCGAGCAGCAAGTCCTCCAGCCATTCAATAGAGTCAAGATCCAGATGATTGGTGGGCTCGTCCAGCAGCAGAACAT
>NZ_QOZT01000020.1:0-49097 GCF_003345135.1 Acidovorax sp. BoFeN1 | reverse complement strand
GCCCCCGCCCACCCCGAGCGGGTGTGCTGGGGTTGTGATCTGTACTGCCCTGCCAAGGACATGCGCTGCGGCAATGGGTCGGACCGCACGCAGCACCCGGCGGAGCTGTTTGGGGACGATTGGGACCAGTGGGGCCTGCTGGACGACCGGGGTACGCCGCCCGATGCCACGGCAGAAATGGGAAAACCCTCTGTGCGTTGAATGCGGTATCGTGGCTGGGCGTATTTGCGTGCGGTCCCTTTTTTCTGCGTTTGTCTTATCGTGCTTCGACGTTCATTGCTGACGGGCCTGTTCGGGGTCCTGATTCTTTTTGTCGCCACCCTGTGGCCTGCCCGGTTTGCTGCAGCAGAGCCGGACGGGAACGGCCCGGTGCTGACCGTTTTTGTGCGCGATGGCTGCCCGCACTGTGCGGATGCCAAGGCCTATCTTGCCGGGCTGGCCCGCGAGAGACCCGCGCTGCGCATTGACTACCGCGCCATCGACCGCGACCCGCAAGCACGCCAAGCACTGGAGCAGGTCTCGCGCCAGGCCGGTATCTGACCGCCGGGCGTTCCGACCTTTGTCGTCGGCGAGCGGGTGATGATCGGCTTCGGGGACGCCGCAGACAGCGGCCCTGAGCTGCTTGCGCTGCTCGATGCGGCGCCGCCCGCCGCATCTGCACCGCAGGCATTGCCTGCACCGCGCCAGGCGATCGACGCGCCGCTTGTTGGCACGCTCAGCGTCGCACAGCTCGGCTTGCCGCTGTTCACGCTGGCCATCGGTCTGCTCGACGGCTTCAATCCCTGCGCCACCTGGGTGCTGCTCTTCCTGCTCTCGCTGCTGGTGCGGCTGCACGACCGCCGACGCATGGCGCTGATTGCCGGCACCTTTGTGCTGGTCAGTGGCGCGGTTTACTACGCGATGATGGCGGCGTGGCTCAACCTTTTCCTTGCGGTCGGCCTGTCAGTGCCGCTGCGCGTGGGGCTGGCCCTGCTGGCCATCGCCATTGGTTCCATCAATACCAAGGACTACTTTGCATGGGGACGCGGTGTCTCGCTGTCGATTCCCGAAAAGGCCAAACCCGGCCTCTTTGAGCGAATGCGCCGGGTGATGAACGCGCCATCGCTGCCGGCGGCCATGGCCGGTGTCGCGCTGCTTGCCATCGCCGTCAATCTGATTGAATTGCTGTGCACTGCGGGTCTGCCAGCCATCTACACGGCAATCCTGACGCAGCAGGACCTGGGACACCTTGCATACCACGGCTACCTGGGCCTGTACATCATTGGCTACATCACCGACGACGCACTGATGGTCACGCTTGCGGTCAGCGCACTCGCCAGCAGCAAGCTCACAGAGCAAGGTGGGCGCTGGCTCAAGCTGCTCTCTGGTCTGGTGATGCTTGCGCTCGGCCTGGTCATGCTGTTGCGGCCGCAGTGGCTGGGGTGAGGCTTGCCGCGCAGCGCCATGCGCCAGACTCCCATTGACCTGCCCCCCGTTTCGTGTAGTTCTTACCCCACGATTCACGCGGCTTTTTGCGCTCCGCCGCCCAGCAGCGCCTCGGCCATCTGGCCGGTGCCGCCGGTCATCGACTCGTAAGCGATGAGCAGGGTTTTGGGTATTGCGCAGGGTAAAGCAGGGTTTTCACAGGGGCCGTGGCGGGCGAGGGGGTTGTAGCCTGTAGCGGCGCAACGCTCTGCCTGCGCAGCACGCGCTGGCGTGTGAACGGATGCCTCTCTCATGGTCCCTGCCACTGGTCAATGGAAATGCAGTCTGCCCACCTGGGCGGCGCAGCAGTGGGTGGCGCTGCCGCAGGATGCTGCGGGCACATGGCCCGGTGAGGAGCCGCTGGGTCCACACTGGCAAGGCCAGGTGATGCAGCGCCTGAATGCTTTTGCCCCAGCGCCGGACTGGGGCGACTCCCAGGCAGTTGTGGGGCAGATGCTCTGGGCTGCACAGGCGGCGCGCAACCGGGGCCAGTCTGAAGCCCCCTTGCTGCACCGCACCGACCATGCCCTGTACCAGTCCAAGAACCAGGGTGCAACCGCGTCACGGCGGCACCCTGCAACCCCTGAACGCCCATGGACATCCACAGCAAACCCATAGCCCAGCGCATCGACTGGCTGTTCGAGCGCGCGCGTGACCACTCGGCACAATTTTGCAGCCCCGAGAACTGGCTGGCCCGCGAGCGCTACCTGGCGCTGCACCCCACGGCCATTGGCGTGCTCAAGTGCATGGACGGGCGCATCAACATTCCGGTGGCCACGCACACGCCACTGGGCATCATCCAGCCGTTTCGCAACCTGGGGGGCATGTTCGACCTGGGATGGCCGCACCTGGGCGAGGTGCTGGCCGGGTATGTGCAGCGCTGCGTGCGTGAAGGGCGGCGGGTGCTGCTGCTCATCACTTACCACTTCTCGCGCGGCAGCGTGCACCGGGGCTGCGCCGGGTTCCATGGCGACACCGCAGCGGCCATCGAGCACACCCGGCGCATCAAGCAGCAGGTGGAAACCGTGTTCGGGCTGGGGCGCGACACCGTGTACCCCGTGCTGTGCGGCTTTGAAACCGACGAAGACGCCCTGCTGGTGCATGGCGAGCAGGGCGGGCTGCTGGACCTGGCGCAGTGCGCAGGCATGGCCGAAGACGCCTTGGCACAGCACCTGGCGGCCCTGTTTCCCGACATGCCCCGCCAGATGCGCGACGACCTGCTGCCGCTGTTGGCGGGCAATCTGCGGCGCATCGACGAGGTGCGGCAGATGCACCGGGCGGCCGACATCGAGCACCGCGAATGGATGATTTGCCTGGGCCGGGGCTTTGACTTTCTGCACATGCCCAACATCGCCTTGATCGTCGGCCCCTACAGCCCCGAGCTGGCCGAACCCGTGGGACAGGCGGCGGCCATCATCGAAGCCAACATGGCCAAAGGGCGCATACCGGACGATGGTTTTTTGTTGCTGGCTTCGGTGCCCTACGAGGAACTGGGGGTGGACAGCGCCCGGGCAGGGCTCAAGTCGGCCTTTCTGGCGGACTTTGCCGCCGGGGTGATTGCCCGCCAATCGCCCGCCCTGGCGGGCAAGATGCATGTGCGCACCGCTGTGCTGGACTGGCGCTCGCGCAGGCTGGAGCCGGTTTGAGCCTGCGCACCTGTGGAGGCGGGCTTGCCCATACCGCATTTGCGGTATCAATGAAAACCCCAACACCCTCTAGGCGGCTGCGTCTAGAGGCAGGGGGCTGGTGCGTGCGATAGTCAAAAAATGCAAAGACGAACTTTATTGAAGCTGGGCCTGGTGTCGGGCGCCGTGCTGGCGCTGGCGGGCGGGGCGGCCTTGCTGCTGCAGCCGGGTCTGGTGCAGGGGCGCCTGTCCGACGCGGGGCGCGGGCTGTTCATCAGTGCGGGCCGTGCCATTCTGCAGGGCACGCTTCCGCAAGACGCGGGCGCCCAGCAGCAGGCGCTGCAGGGCATGGCAGACCGTGTGGACGCCCTGGCGCAAAACCTGCCACCGCATGTGCAGGCCGAACTGTCGCAACTGGTGGGACTGCTGTGCACCAGCGCCGGGCGCCGGGGGCTGGCCGGCCTGTCCAGCGACTGGCTTGATGCCGACCCGGCACAGGTGCTGGCTGCACTCGAGGACATGCGCTTTTCGCGCCTGGCGGTGCGCCAGCAGGCCTACCAGGCGCTGCACGAGATTGTGGGCGGTGCCTATTTTTCTGACGAATCCACCTGGCCGACCCTGGGTTACCCAGGCCCTGTGGATATCTGAGCGGCTGAGAAGTCTTTTGCCTGTGCCCGCCTTGCACGCCAAAACACCCCTGCTCCGTGTTGCAAATGCTCGCCATAGCCCGTGCTATGGCTGTGCTTTGCGCCTTGATCAGCGGTGTTTTGACGCACCTTTCGGGCACGAGCAAAAAACTCTCAGCCTCTGACACCCCGAACCGGTGTGAACCCATCCGTTCGTCACACCTTGTGAACCAAACACCATGAGCAAACTCCCCGATCCCATTCGCAGTGGCCTGCAGCGCGGCTGGAAAGTGCTGGGCGGCCCCCACGGCACCGCGCCGCAAACCATCGCTTGCGACGTGGCCATCATCGGCTCGGGCGCGGGTGCGGGCATCACGGCCGAGCTGCTGACCCGCGCCGGTCTGTCCGTGGTCATCGTCGAAGAAGGCCCGCTGCGCAGCAGCAGCGATTTTCGCCAGCGCGAGTCCGAAGCCTACCCCCAGCTCTACCAGGAAAGCGCCGGCCGCAAGACCGAGGACAAGGCCATCTCCATCCTGCAGGGGCGCTGCGTGGGGGGCTCCACCACGGTGAACTGGACCAGCTCCTTCCGCACGCCACCCGCAACCCTGGCGTACTGGGAGCAATACTTTGGGCTGAAGGACTACAACGAGCAGGCGCTGGAGCCGTATTTCGAGCAGGCCGAGCGCAGGCTCAACGTGTCGTCATGGCAGGTGCCGCCCAACGAAAACAACGAACTGCTGCGTTCTGGCGCGGTCAAGCTGGGCATTCCGGTCGAGTCGATCCGGCGCAACGTGCAGGGCTGCTGGAACCTGGGCTCTTGCGGCATGGGCTGCCCCACCAATGCCAAGCAGTCCATGCTGGTGACCACCATTCCGGCTGCGCTCGACAAAGGCGCCACGCTGTTGGTGCAGACGCGTGCCGAGAAGCTCGATCTGGCCTCGGGCAAGGTGCAGGCACTGCGCTGCGTGGGCGTGCAACTCAACGGCGCGGTGACGGCAGACGCCGTGCGCACCACCATCACGGCGCGGCATTTTGTGCTCTCGGGCGGGGCCATCAACTCGCCCGCCGTGCTGATGCGCTCGGGCGTCCCCGACCCGCATGGCCGCCTGGGGCAGCGCACCTTCCTGCACCCGGTAGTGATGACGGCCGCCGTGATGGAGCAGCGTGTGGAGGGCTGGGCGGGTGCACCGCAGTCGCTGTACTCCGACCACTACCTGCGCACCCAGCCCATCGACGGCCCCATGGGCTTCAAGATCGAGGCGCCGCCGCTGCATCCACTGATTCTGGCCACATCGATGCCCGGCTCGGGGCAGCCCCAGGCTGACCTGCTGAACCAGTTTCCGCACACACATGTGCTGCTGGCGCTGCTGCGCGACGGCTTCCACGACCAGGCCCGGGGCGGGCACGTCAAGCTGCGCGGCGATGGCTCGGCCGTGCTCGACTACCCGCTCACCGACTATGTGATGGACGGTGCACGCCGCGCCATGCTGGCCATGACCGAAATCCAGTTTGCCGCCGGTGCAAAGCAGGTGCTGCCCGTGCATGAGAGGGGCCAGCTCTACACCTCCTGGGCGCAGGCCAGGGAGGCCATCGGGCAACTGCCCATGAAGCCGCTGCTGACCAGGGTGGTCAGCGCCCACGTAATGGGCGGCTGCGGCCTGGCGGCCGATGAGCGGATGGGCGTGGTGCGGCCCGATGGCGTGCACTGGCAGCTGGAAAACCTCTCGGTCCACGACGGCTCGCTCTTTCCCACCAGCGTCGGGGCGAACCCGCAGTTGTCGGTCTACGGTGTCGTCAACCGGCTTGCGCAGGGGCTGGTGCAGCGTCTGACCGGCCAGGCCGAGGCGCAGGCGCTGGCCTGAGAGCGATTACCGCCCGGGTGCGTCCACCATCTCGCGCATGCGCTTGCGCAGTGCGCGCTCGCGGCGTTGCTCTTCGTTCCAGTCATTGCGCACGCCGCGCCACTAGGCAATCGCCAGCAGCATGACGCCGGCAAAGGGCAGGGCGAACACGATGGCGTCCGTCTGCGCCGCCGCGATGCTGCCCGCGCTGGTGCTGGTGCTGGTGCTGCTCATTGTGCTGGGCACGGTGTTCGGCAGCTTTTGAACGCGCGCTGCCTGTGATCACAACGCAGTGGAGGCGTCTGGCAGACTCCGCACCGGGCCACGGCAACCTGATTGATAGTGGTTCGAAACGCTACGTTATTAATAGCTATCTGCGCTTATCCAGTAAGCTATAGAGGCCTGAAACATCTAATATTTTATGCAGCCCTTGCTCGACGCCATTGCCGCCATGCCCTTGCCCACCGACGCCTGCCGCATCTTTCACGGCAGGGGTGGGCGCTTCCCCGGCTGCGAGCAGTGGACGCTCGATGCCTACCCGCCCGTTTGGGTGCTGACCAGCTTTCTGCCCGCGGGCGACGAGACCGAGGCGCAGCTGGCCACCATTGGTGCCGCGCTGGCCCAGCGCTGGGAGGCCCTGGCGCCGGGCCAGCCGCTGAACTGGGTGTTTCAGTGCCGCAACGAGGCGCTGCGCACCCAGGGCCGCACCGAAACGCGCTTGATGGCGGGCAGCGTGCCCGACCCCCATGTGGTGACTGAGCAGGGCGCCCGGTTCAAGGTGCATGTGCTGCGCGGCCAGAACCACGGCCTGTTTCTGGACATGGCCGAGGGCCGCCGCTGGGTGCGCGACTACGCGGCCGCGCACAGCGCCGACCGCTATGGCCTCAAGGTGCTGAACCTGTTTGCCTACACCTGCGCGTTCTCGGTGGTGGCGCTGCAGGCGGGCGCCAGGCAGGTGGTCAACGTGGACATGAGCCACGGCGCCATGGCGATTGGGCAGCAGAACCACCAGCTCAACGGCATCACCACCGGCGCCAGTTTTCTGGCGCACGACATCTTTAGCAGCTGGGGCAAGATCACCCGCAGCGGGCCCTATGGCCTGGTCATCGTGGACCCGCCCAGCTACCAAAAAGGCAGCTTTGTGGCCACCAAAGACTACGCCCGCCTCATGCGCCGCCTGCCTGATCTGCTAGCACCCGGCGGCCACGCGCTGCTGTGCCTGAACGCACCCGAGCTGGGCGTGGACTTTTTGCAAAGCCAGATGCAGGAACTGGCCCCCGAGCTGCAGTTTGTCGAACGCGTGGCCAACCCGGCCGTGTTTTCCGATGTGGACGAGGACAGGGCGCTAAAGGTGCTGGTGTACGCCATGCCCGAGCTGCCGCTGCCCAACGCAGCAGACCCGGCCCCTAGCGCGCCAGCCGCTCCGTAATTTCAGCCCACTCATCGGGCTCCACCGGCGTGATGGACAGCCGGCTGCCCTTTTGCAGCACGCGCATCTGTGCAAGCGTCGGGGTGCTGCGCAACTCGGCCAGGCTGATGAGGCGCGTTTTGCGCAGGGCCTGCACATCCAGCAGCAGCCAGCGGGGCGCATCCACGGGCGATTTGGGGTCGAAGTAGGGCGATGCCGGGTCAAACTGCGTGGGGTCGGCCCGGGTGGTGCTGGCCACGCGGGCAATGCCCGCAATGCCTGGCTCGGGGCAGCTGGAGTGGTAGAACAGCACGCCATCGCCTACCTGCATGCCGTCGCGCATGAAGTTGCGCGCCTGGTAGTTGCGCACACCAGTCCAGGGCACGGTGGCGTCGGATGCAGCCAGGGTGTCGTCGATAGAGCATTCCTGCGGCTCGGACTTCATGAGCCAGTAGCGGGGGCTGCGGGTGTGACTGTCAGTCGGGTTCATGGGGGTACAGAAATGGTGCAGGCCGTACAAGTGGGGGCGCCCGCATGGCCCACAATTTTCAAGCCCTGCCCCTGCATTCTCGTTGCGCAAAAGGGGGGCGTGTCACGCCTTCGCTGCTTGGCTCAAGGCAATGCTCTTGTACAGCGCCACCAGCAGGTCAGACTGCGTCACCATGCCCACCACCTTGCGCTGCTCGTCAACCACCGGCACATGCGGCAAAGCGCGCTGAGATATCTGGCGGATCAGCTCGGACAGCGGCGTCTGGGGAGTGGCGGTGAACACCTCGGAGCTCATGATCTGACCCACGACCTCGGGCTTGTCGGCATAGTGCCCGGGGGTGCGCCTGAGCAGGGCCTGCACCAGCGTGGCCAGGTCCTTGGGTGTGGCCTGGTTGTCAATCTGGCGCAGAAAATCAGCCACCGTCACGATGCCGATGAGGCGGTCGAACCGGTCAATGACGGGCAAGGACTTGATCTTGTGCTGGCGCAGCAGCTTCCAGGCCACAGCCAGGTCGGTGTCGAAATGGGCCGTGACCACGTCGCGCGACATGATGTCTGCGCAGCTCAGCCCTACATGGCGGCCGAACGCGTGGTCCACGGCCAGGTTGTAGATCTCGACCAGCTCATCCTCCTGCACGTCCACAAAGGTGTTGAGCGTCTTGACAGCGCTTTCCAGGTCGGTGTGGGTCAATCCCAGGCGCTCGATGGGAGGGCGGTCTTGTGTGTTGTGGCTGGGGCCGGGCTGCGTGCTGCTGTGGGGGTGGCGTCGGCGCAGAACCATCCGGTTGATGAACAAGGCCGCCAGCAACAGGACACCCGCGTTGATGGCGATCAGCTCGCTCACGGCGACCATTTCGGTGGAGGAGTAGGGGCCGTTGAGCACCAGCAACAGCGCCAGCGCCCCACCGGGCGGGTGCACGCAGTTGAGCCAGGCCATGAGCCAGATCGACAGCGCCACCGCCAGCGCTGCGGCCAGTGCAGGTTGCGCCACCCAGTGCGAGCAGGCCAGCCCCGCCACGGTGGCCAGCAGGTAACTGCCCAGCAGCGGCCAGGGCTGGGCCACGGGGCTGTGAAACTGGACAAACAAAATTACGACGCTGGCCCCCACCGGAGCCAGAAGCCAATGCGCATCCAGCGGCAAACTGCGCAACAGCAGCCCGCAGGACGCCAGACACAGCAATGCACCCAGGCTGGCTTTCCACCGCTCGCTGCTTGAAAGGGACAGGGTATTGCTCAACACCCTGGTGTGAAACCAGGCGCTTATTCTTTTGGGCACTTGAAGAGGGGGGGCCGGCGTGGGCTGTCGAAAAGTCGAAGGTGCACCAAATTTGTGCAGCCGCAGATGGTACCGATCGAACGGATCCATCACCGCAGTAGGGTTACCCATTTCACATGCATGAAAATTGCTGCGCTTTTAATAGCGTCAGGCGCCCGTTCCATAAGATCTAGAGGCCAAAAGTGTCAAAACTCCGGCGGCTGCGATGGCCCTCGCTGCCGCGGGCCGGTGCCGCCCCAGCGCAGCGCGTCTTCGCCCGGCAAGCCCAGCGGGTTGTTGGCCGGCTCGCTCAACGGCGCCAGCAGCGCGTGCAGGTCGGCCTCGCTAAATTTCACTGCGCCCTCGGCGTCGTGCCCCAGCACCCCCTGCGCCAGCGCGGCCTTGCGGGTCTGCAGCTCCAGCATGCGCTCTTCAATGCTGCCTTCCACCACCAGCTTGTAGACAAACACCGGCTGGTCCTGCCCGATGCGATGGGCGCGGGCGGTGGCCTGTTCTTCCACGGCGGGGTTCCACCAGGGGTCGAGGTGGATCACGGTGTCGGCGGCGGTGAGGTTCAGGCCCACGCCCCCCGCCTTGAGGCTGACGAGCAGGATGGGCGCGCTGGTGTCGTCCTGCGCCTGGAACTGCCGCACCACCGCGCCGCGCTGGCGGGGCGGCGTCTGGCCCGTGAGGGTGAGGTAGGGCAAGGCCAAAGCGTCCAGCAGCTCGGCAGCGAGCGTCAGCATTTCGGTGAACTGAGAGAACACCAGCACGCGTCGGCCTTCATCGACCAGGGCGGGCAGCAGGTCGGCCAATAGTTCGAGCTTGGCGCGTTCCATCGTCTGTGCGGTTCTTTTTGCCGCTGGGCCGCCCCCAGGCAAAAAGGCCTCCCCTTCACGAAGATGCGGCGGAGCGTGGGGGCCTTGTTGGATGCCTTTCACCAGGCGCGGGTCGCAGCAGACCTGACGCAGTTTCAATAACGCATCCAGGATGGTGATCTGCGCACCCTCGAAGCTCTGGCGCTCCAGCGCGCGGCGCACCTGTTTGTCGGCGGTGGCGCGCACGGCCTCGTACAGGTCGCGCTGCTTGCCTTGGAGCTGCACACGCAGGATGGTTTCGGTGCGCGGCGGCAATTCGGTGGCCACGTCCTGCTTGCGGCGGCGCAGGATGAAGGGGCGCACGCGCTGGGCGAGCAGCTGGGCGCGCAGGGTTTCGCCGTTCTCCTCGATGGGCTTGCGCCAGCGGGCGTTGAAGCTGCGCACGTCGCCCAGAAAGCCGGGCATCAAAAAATCGAACTGCGCCCACAGCTCGCCCAGGTGGTTTTCGAGCGGCGTGCCCGTCAGGCACAACAGGTGCGGGGCCTGCAGCTTGCGCAGGGCGCGGGCGCTGCGACTGCCCGCGTTTTTCACCATCTGGGCTTCGTCCAGGATGAGCAGGTGAAACGGCTGGGCAGCCAGCGCGTCCACATCGCGCCAGAGCAGTGGGTAGGTGGTGAGCACCAGGTCGTGTCGGGTGATGTCGGCGTAGCTGTGCGCGCGCCGGGGGCCATGCAGCGCCAGCAGACGCAGGCCGGGGGCCATGCGCGCGGCCTCGGCCTGCCAGTTGAAGAGCAGCGAGGTGGGCAGCACCACCAGGGCGGGGCGGGTCAGGCGCCCGGTATTTTTCTCGGTCAGCACATGGGCCAGGGCTTGTGCGGTTTTGCCCAGGCCCATGTCGTCGGCCAGAATGCCGCCCAGGCCTTGGGCGCGCAGGTATTGCAGCCAGGCCAGTCCTTCGAGCTGGTAGGGGCGCAGTTGCACCTGCAGGCCCTGCGGCGCATGCACCGGCTGCGGGGTGCCGATGGTGCGCAGGCGCTGGGCCAGTTGCGCCAGGCCGGCGTCGCCCTGCAGTTGCCAGGCGTTGTTCCAGCCATTCACCGTGCCCACGCGGTGGGCCTGCACCAGCCCCGCACGCAGGGCTTCGATGCGGCGGGCTTCCCATGCGCCCAGGTGCAGCGGGTCGCCGTCCTTGCGCTGGTTGCGCGTGGGGTCGGTCAGCAGGTCCACCATCGCGCCCACGATGGCCTTGAGCGGCCCAGCGGGCGCGTCGATGCGTTTGCCGCCCGGTGCGCGCAGTGAAATGATGGCGATGTCGTCAATGGCCGCCATCTGCTGCGCATGGAGCCAGCGGGCATCACGACGCAGCAGATCGGCCAGCATGGGCGCCAGGTCCAGTGTTTCGCCGTCGATCTCGATGCCCAGGCTCAATAGCCAGGCGCCTTCGCGCTCGGGCAGTTGCAGTTTTTGCACGGGGCGTTCGCGTGCGGCCAGCGGCCCGTCCACTTCTTTGCCCAGCAGCTCGCCGGTGTCGGGGGCAATCAGTAGCTTCCAGCGCTGCACCGGCACGCTTTCGTGCGCAAAGCCGGGCTGCACCACCACGCTCCAGCCTTCGGCGCGCAGCTTTGGAATCTGCTCGGCCCAGAAGTCGCCAAAGTGCGCCTCTTGCGCCAGCGTCCACACGGGGCCCAGTGTGGCGGCGGCTGCGCGGTGGCGCCATTGCAGCTTGTTGGCGTCCACAGGGATCAGGCCCAGGTCCCACACGCGGTCCATGGCGTCGGCCTCGGCAGCCAGGTTGCGCTGCATGCGCAGCACCGGGCCGCCGGTGTCAAACAGCTCTTGTATGGCGGGTGGGCGGGAGTTGAGCACCGAGGTAGGCGCAGGTGTGTGCCAGGCGATGGTGTTGGGCGCCGCGCTCTCTCCCGCATGGGTGGTGTACGTCCAGTCGATCTGCGCCAGCGTCACGCTGTCGCCACGCGGGCCCAGCGGGCCTTGCGGGCGCAGGCCCAGCAGGCCGTCGCCCCTCCCCAGGGTCATCAGGGTGATGCGGGGGCGGAAGCTGCTCGTGGCAATGCCGGGCGTGGCGGCTGGCTGTGTGGGGTGTGCGGGATGCGTGGCACCTGGCGTTTCGTCGCGCAG
The DNA here is from genome assembly GCF_003345135.1 of Acidovorax sp. BoFeN1. Classification (NCBI taxonomy): domain Bacteria; kingdom Pseudomonadati; phylum Pseudomonadota; class Betaproteobacteria; order Burkholderiales; family Comamonadaceae; genus Acidovorax; species Acidovorax sp. BoFeN1. The sequence continues at coordinate 37,435 of NZ_QOZT01000020.1, read as the reverse complement.
CCGTGCCATCACGCGGGCGGCGTCGGCATCGGTCAAGGGCGGGAGCTGCTGCAGCGCGGCGGCGTCCGCATGGCTGCGCAGGGTGGTCAGCCACATTGCCACGGCGTTTTCGTGCACCGCGGGGTCTTGGTTTGAGAGGGAAGGGGCACTTTTGCCTGCGGTGGCCATGGGCTGCGATTTTGCCTTGGGGCAGGGCGCTGGCGGGCGACCTGGTGCGACGCAGCGCGTGCCACTGGCCTCTGGGCGATAAGTTAATGGCTAAAAGTGCCTCTGGCCATTCCGCATAAAGCGCCAGCAGCTCCTTTTTCAGGAGCAATCAGCGGGGCACGGGCAGCTGCAATTGACTCTGTTGCACCACCAGAACGCAATCGCGCAGGTGCTGCTCTCCCAGGTAGCGCAAGGTGGCATAGCCCACAGTGGCGGCCACCGCCTGGCCTGCCAGAGGTACATATTTGGCCAGCTGCTTGGTGGTCAGGCGCAGGCCCACCGTGCGGGTGATGCGCAGCACGAGCTCTTTGGTAATCAACTTGCCAATCAGCACCGACCCCACCAGGGTGACCGCTTTTTGCACTTGTTCGCGCTTGCCGGGGTCCAGCTGATCGAGCTGCTCGGGGGTGAGCCCAAATTGGGCACTGATTTGCGGCAGCAGCCGCGACAGCAGGGCGGCATCCACCGCCCAGTCCAACCCCGGCACCGGAACGGTGCTGGCCGCTGCCGCCACCAGCGCGCGCCGGTGCAGCAGGCGGCGGCTGCGCTGCACGGCCGCAGCCAGTTGGGGGTTGTCAGCAGCCATTTGTTGGGCAGATGCCATGAAGCGTGCCTTGCCTGTGGTGGTTGAACTGGGGTCAGAGCCCGTTCTTTCGAACGCAGCCGTGGGTCAGGACTTGCCTTTGACCATACTGTAGATCACCAGCAGCACCACGGCGCCCAGCACCGAGGCGATCCAGCCTGCGGCGTCACCTTGCGCATACCAGCCCATGGCGGTACCCACGTAACTGGCAAGAAAAGACCCCGCCACGCCCAGCAAGGCGGTCATGATCCAGCCCAGCTTGTCGTCGCCCGGTTTGACCGCCCGTGCGATGAAGCCGACAACGAGTCCGACAAGAATGGTTCCGAGAATAGAAAGCATGTGTGCACCCGATGAAAAAGATGGGTGTCACTTTAAGACATATCTGCACGGAGGGTTGTCAGACAAGACCGTTTGTGCGGGTGCGAAGCGGTTGTATCCGCCGGATTGGCAGGCGAGGCGCTTCGGGTGTGCGGCAAGGGGTATGGAGGCCGCAAAGGCTCGCGGGTCGTTGTTTTGTAGCAGCCTTAGGGCAGCGGCATGGCAGCGGTGCGTGGGTGTTTGTCTGACAGCCCGGCGCGCTGCTCGCCTTCGCTGGGCTTGGGGGCTGGCCTAGGCGTGCGGTGCAGTGCGGCCCCTAGAGTCAAGCACTCTGATGGAATCAAAAGGAAACCGCATGAAGAACTATTCGACCACCGGCCTGTTGGCCACCGCAGCGTGGGTGGTGGCGGGCGTTTTTTCAATGCCAGCATTTGCGCAAGGTGGCGATGAGGCATCACTGAAGCGTGGTGCGGCACCCGATACCACCGCGCAGCAGCGTTACCAGTCTGCTATCAGCGAGGCGGGAGGCGGGCTCAAGATCAGCCTGCAGGAGTGCAAGACCCTGCCCGCAGGCAAGGATCGCAAGGCGTGCGAGGGTGATGCCCGGTCGCGCTATCAGCAGGACATGGCCGATGCGCGGGCCATGCGCAGCAACCCGAATCTAGGCCCGGTCAACATCACCGGTGGACCCATTCGAAGCACTGAAACGGTGACGGTAGTCAAACCCTGACCGGGGTGGGCGCTGCACAACGGCAGCGCTGCAGGCACTGCAGTCCGTGCCTTAGGGCTGGGCCTTTGCTTCGACCGTGACACGGCGCGCGCCGTCAAAGCGGCGCTGCCAGTAGGACTGGCGCATGTCTTCCACGCGCACTTCACTGCCTGTGCGGGGTGAATGGATGAATTTGCCGTCGCCCACATAAATGCCCACGTGGCTGAAGGCGCGGCGCATGGTGTTGAAGAAAACCAGATCGCCGGGTTGCAGTTCTTTTTTGTCGATGACCTGGGTGCTGGCAGCTTGCTGAGCGGCCTTGCGCGGCAGGACCATGCCCACGGTTTTTTCGTAAACAGCGCGCACGAAGCCGCTGCAGTCAAAACCAGTGGAGGCGCTGGTGCCGCCACGGCGGTAAGGCACGCCAATGAATCCCATGGCGTTGCCAATCAGATCGGCGGTGCGGTCTGCGACCACATGGGCTTTGTCTGCGACCGAATGGCGCACATCATCGAGTTGCAACAACAACCCTTTGTCTGTCAGAAATCGTTCGATGCGCTCAATTTCTTCGGGGGAAGCCGTTGCAGGCGCAGCCTGCGCAGCAGAGGCACAGGTGAGAAGTAAGGCAATGATCCAGCGAGACATGGGGGCGGAGGGTAACACGCTTTGCGCGAGGGTCTGTAACCGGATGGCAGCGCTTGATGTGCATCATCGTTTTCCCGCTTGGGTGCCCGTCATTCCGGTGTAGGCTGATGCCCATGCATATCGAGACCAGCGAACCCCAGGATCTTCCCCCTGCACCCGTTACCAACCAAACCCCCTCACGACTGGCCTTGCGCCGTGTGGCCATCGACACCTGGCGCGAAAACGTGGCTTACCTGCACCGCGATTGCGCGGTGTACCGGGCCGAGGGTTTTCAGGCGCTTTCCAAGATTGAGGTGCGCGCCAACGGGCGCCACGTCCTGGCCACCGTGAATGTGGTGGATGACGCCTCCATCGTCGGCTGCAACGAACTGGGGCTGTCGCAAGACGCCTTTGCCCAACTCGATGTGGAAAACGGCCACACCGTATCGGTCACGCAGGCAGAGCCGCCCGAATCGATGGGCGCGCTGTTTCGCAAAATTGCCGGCGAGCGCCTGACACGGGCCGATTACGCGGCCATCGTGCGCGACATTGCCGGCCACCACTATTCCAAGATTGAGCTGACGGCCTTTGTCGTGGCCTGCAACCGCGACGAACTGGACCGCGAAGAGGTGTTCTTCCTGTCTGACGCCATGGTGGCCAGCGGCCGGCGGCTCGACTGGCACGAGCCGCTGGTGGTGGACAAACACTGCATCGGCGGAATTCCCGGCAACCGCACCACCATGCTGGTCGTGCCCATCGTGGCAGCGCACGGCATGTTGTGCCCCAAGACCTCATCGCGTGCCATCACCTCCCCGGCTGGCACGGCCGACACCATGGAGGTGCTGGCCAAGGTGGAATTGCCGTTTGAGCAGCTGGCCGACATCGTGCGCGACTACCGCGGCTGCCTCGCCTGGGGTGGCACGGCCAATCTTTCCCCGGCCGACGACGTTCTGATCTCGGTGGAGCGCCCCCTGTCGATCGACTCGCCCGGGCAGATGGTGGCCTCCATTTTGTCCAAAAAGGTGGCCGCCGGTGCCACCCATCTGGTGCTCGACATTCCCATCGGCCCCACGGCCAAGGTGCGCTCCATGCCCGAGGCCCAGCGCCTGCGCCGCCTGTTTGAATATGTGGCGCGGCGCATGGGCCTGTCGCTGGACGTGGTCATCACCGACGGTCGCCAGCCCGTGGGCAACGGCATTGGCCCGGTGCTGGAGGCGCGCGACGTGATGCGCGTGCTGCAAAACGACCCCGATGCACCCAACGACCTGCGCCAGAAATCCCTGCGACTGGCGGGCCGCCTGATTGAATGCGACCCCGACGTGCGCGGCGGCGATGGCTATGCCATTGCGCGCGACATTCTCGACTCTGGCCGGGCGCTTCGGCGCATGGAAGACATCATCGCCGCGCAAGGCAGCAAGGGGTTCGACCACCTGCACCCGCAACTGGGCCCGCTGACCTTTGAGGTCTGCGCGCCCGCCAGCGGCACCGTGGTGGGCATCGACAATTTCCAGATCGCCCGTGTGGCGCGGCTGGCGGGCGCGCCCAAGGTGCAGGGCGCGGGCGTGGACCTGATGCACAAGCTGGGCGCAACGGTGGCGCAGGGCGATGTGCTGTACCGCGTGCACGCGGGCTACCCTGCCGACCTCGAATTCGCCCGGCAGGCCAGTGCCCGGGATATTGGCTACCGCCTGGGTGATGCCGACGCGTTGCCCCAGGTGTTTGTGGAGTTCTGACCATGTCGGTTGCACCATCGCAGGCCTGCCTGCTGCATTTTGACGATGAAACCGCTGCCGCCCAGCGCCTGGGCCAGGCCGCGCAGCTGCCCGTGAAAATGATCGATCGCCACCGTTTCCCCGATGGCGAGCTCAAATTGCGACTGCCGGTGGATGGGGCAGGGCGCCTGCCTGCCCATGTGGTGCTGCTGCGCAGCCTGCATGACCCCAACGAAAAGCTGGTCGAATTGCTGCTGACTGCCCGCGCCGCCCGCACGCTGGGCGCCCGGCACATCACGCTGGTGGCGCCCTACATGGCCTACATGCGGCAAGACATTGCCTTTGCGCCGGGCGAGGTGGTCAGCCAGCAGGTGGTTGGTGCGTTTCTGGCCGGGCTGGTGGACGCCGTCATCACTGTAGACCCGCACCTGCACCGCGTGGCAACGCTGCAGGAGGCGATGGCCGTGCCCCAGGCCATCGTGCTCAGCGGCGCCGAGCCGCTGGCCGACCTGATCGCGCAGCGGCATCCCAACGCCTTGCTGGTGGGGCCCGATGGCGAATCGGCCCAGTGGATTGCCCAGGCAGCCGCCCGCCATGGTTTTGACCATGCCGTTTGCACCAAGGTGCGCCATGGTGATCGCGATGTAACTATCGAGCTGCCGCCGCTCCATGCCCAGGGGCGTGCTGTGGTGCTGCTGGACGACATGGCCAGCACCGGCCGCACGCTGGCGCTGGCGGCGCAGCTATTACTGCAGGCCGGCGCTGCCTCGGTGGATGTGGCCGTGACCCACGCGCTGTTTGCGGGCGATGCGCTGCAGGCGCTGCATGAAGCCGGGGTGGGGGAGGTGTGGAGCACGGACTGCATCCCACACCCGAGCAACGCCGTGCCCATGGCCGGGCCACTGGCCACTGCACTGCAGTCCGTCCTTCGCGCCTGAAAAGCCCGGGCACGGGCTGCGACAATGCGCCATTGCCTTCCCCGCTGCGCCCGCACAGCGATTCAACGAACACAGAAACGGCCCCCCCATGCTGCTAGACGCCACCGAATCCCAACTCGTCCTGGTTGATTACCAGGAGCGCCTGATGCCCGCCATCTTTGAAGGCCCCGCCGTGCTGGCCAATGCCCGCCGCCTGGCCGAGATTGCCCGCATGCTGGACGTACCCGTGTGGGGCACCGAGCAAAACCCCTCGCGCCTGGGCGCCAACGACGCCGCGCTGCGCGCCCTGTGCCAGAAGACCCTGGCCAAGATGCACTTCAGCGCCGCCGAAGAAGGCCTGGGCGAATGGCTGCGCCCTCCCGCCAGGCCCCAGGGCGGCAACGCGCGCAGCCTGCCCAAGCACCTGCAAAAGCCCGCCCCGCTGGCGGCAGAGCGCGGCACCATCGTCATTGCCGGGTGCGAGGCCCATGTGTGCCTGCTGCAGACCGCGCTGGACCTGATCGACGACGAGTTTGAAGTGTGGGTGGTGACCGACGCCTGCGGCTCCCGCACCGAACGCAACCGCGACGCCGCCTTCGACCGCCTGGCCGGCGCGGGCGCCGAGCTGGTGACCACCGAGATGGTGGCGTTTGAATGGCTGGGCAGCTGCGAGCACCCGGCGTTCAAGGACGTGCTGGGCCTGATCAAGTAGAAAATTTTGGTCTTTTTGGCCTCTGGCGCCTGATCATCATGCGCTGATAGCTATTGAAATGGTAGCAAATCAAACCAAAGGTAGTGGGGGCAACGCGTTGCTGAAACCCCACCTGCGGCACGGCTCGCCGTCGCCTTCGATTCACCTCGCCCGCAGCGCCTCTGACTTTGCACACACGGCGTTGCCGGATGCGGCCCAGCCGTCCATGCCCCCTTGCAGAAAGCGCGCATTGAAGCCCGCTGCACGCAAGCGCAACGCGGTCGAGCGGCCGACTTCGTGGCCATAGACGCAATACACGACCACATCTTCGCTGGCAGACAGCTCCTGGGCCCATGTGTCGACGGCAGCAGGGTCGCGCCAACGGGCGTTGGGGATGGCGGTGGTGGCCGCCTCGTACACACCGGCACGGCGCACATCAATCAGTTGCGCCGCCGCTTGCGCGTCCTGGATCGATGCTTGCAGCCCTTCGCTCGCGGCGTGGACCGCATGCTGGTAGCGCTCATAGACGGCGGCCCAATGGATGTTTGCCATGAACGCATCCACATAGGCACCCGCTGCAGCGCCGTGGTCGAGGTGGTAGGCGTGCTCATACATGTCCAGCGCGAGAATGGGCACACCTCCTGCAGCCACCTGGGTGTGATCGCTGGCCCACTGGTTGACGAGCGTGCCGTCGCGCGGCTGGAACACCAGCAGCACCCAGCCGGAGCCGCCGCCCAGCGCCTTGCCCATGGCGACGAACTCCTCGCGCCACCGATCCACGCTGCCAAAGTTGGCCGCCAGCGCCAGCTGCATGGCGGGTGCGGGTGCGGCGCCACCGCCGCCCAGGCTGCCAAAGTACAGCTCGTGCAACAGCATCGAATTGCCCGCAATCAGTTCCTCGCGCTTGAGGCCGTTGAGCGCAAAGCCCGGTGTTGAGGCAAAGGCCAGTTCAGCAAGCTGCCCACGGATGGCGTTGAGCCGTGCCACCGCACCGCCATAGTTGTTCTGGTGGTGGCTGCGCAGCAGTTTTTCGGACAGGCCCGGCAGCGTGGCCGGGTCAAAAGGCAGTTCTTGGACGCGTGCTTGCATGGAGAGACTCCGGGGAGGTGGATGACAGCTGGCTCAGGCAAGCCAGGGTTTGAGGAAAGTCACCGCCAGCCCCACCGCCGCACACAGGCCCAGCAGCGGCATCACCCCGAGCTTGAAGCGGAACAGCGCCACCAGTGCGCCCACGGCGATCGCGGCCGAAACGGCATCGAAGGCGCCGCCAAAGCCCTGTGGCCAGAGCAGGTGGTAGGCAAAAAACAGCGCCAGGTTCAGGATCACGCCCACCACGGCGGCGGTGATGGCCGACAGCGGGGCGGTGAAGCCGAGCTTGCCGTGGGTGGCCTCCACCAGCGGGCCACCCGCCAGGATGAAGATGAACGAGGGCAGGAAGGTCACAAAGGTCACGACCGCCGCCGCCGCCACTGCGCCCGCAAACAGCGCATCGGGGCCCCACACCTGCTGCAGCCAGCCGCCCACAAAGCCAACGAACGCCACCACCATGATCAGCGGGCCGGGGGTGGTCTCGCCCAGCGCCAGACCGTCAATCATCTGCGGGCCGCTGAGCCACTGGTAATGCTCCACCGCGCCCTGGTAAACATAAGGCAGCACGGCGTAGGCGCCGCCAAAGGTGAGCAGCGCAGCCTTGGTGAAGAACCAGCCCATCTGCGTGAGCGTGCCTTGCCAGCCCTGCGTGGCCACCAGCAGGCCCATGGCCACCAGCCACAGCGCCAGCCCCGCCGCCAGCACCTTGGCCAGGTGGCTGCGCGAAAAGCGGGCGTGGGCGGGCGTGGGGGTGTCGTCATCAATCAGCGCCGGGCCGTAGCCCTGGTTACCGTTGGCATGGCCACCGCCCAGGGCGAACACCGCAGGCCAGCGCTGTGCGCCAAAGTAGCCGATGAGGCCTGCCGCAAGCACGATGGCCGGGAAGGGCGTGTTGAGCGCAAAGATGGCCACAAACGATGCAGCGGCAATGCCCCACATCCAGCCGTTCTTGAGCGCCCGCGTGCCGATGCGGTGTGCGGCATGCAACACCAGCGCCGTCACGGCGGGCTTGATGCCGTAGAAAATGCCGGCTACCACGGGCACATCGCCAAACCGCAGATACACCCACGACAGCCCGATCAGGATGAACAGCGAGGGCAATACAAACAGCGCGCCCGCCAAGATGCCGCCCCAGGTGCGGTGCATGAGCCAGCCGATGTAGGTGGCCAGTTGCTGCGCCTCGGGGCCGGGCAGCAGCATGCAGTAGTTAAGGGCGTGCAGAAAGCGGTTTTCGCTGATCCAGCGGCGGCGCTCCACCAGCTCGGTGTGCATGATCGCGATCTGGCCCGCCGGGCCGCCAAAGCTGATGAAACCAAGCTTGAGCCAGAACAGGAAGGCCGCACCAAAGGTTGCGGGAGCGGGGCGCTCTAGCGCCGCAGGCGCATCGGCAGGAGAGGTTTGGGTGGTCATGGGGCGGCGCTGGGCACAGTGGATGGAGAGCTGGGGGACGACGGCGGCAACGCATACAGGGCGTCAAACATCTGTGCGGCAGCCTGGGTGAGGGCGTCGTCGTCGGCATGCACCTCGCGCAGGCCGGCCAGCACGGCCTCCAGCCCGGCGGCCTCGGGCACCGGCATGCCGCCCGCGTCCAGGTAATGCACGGCGCGCGCCAGGCGCTGCAGCCTCGGGTCGGCTTCGAGCCCGAAGCTGGCGATCAGCACCTCGAAGGTCACGAGGACACCTACGTGGGTGAATCGGGCACCGTCAAAGTCAAAGCCCAGCACATCGGCAGGTGCTGAGGCTGGATCGGTTAGCCACATCCACTGTGCACCCGTGTCAATGAATCGGCGGATCAGCCAGGCGCAGGCCAGGCGGTCCACCCAGGGCCGGGCGCGGGTGGCCCAGCGCTGGTTTTGGAACTGGGTGGCGTCTAGGCGCGGGATGCCATGGGCGGGCAGGGCGGCGGGTTCGCCGCGCGAGAAGCTGGCGTCCAGTGCCTGGCGCAGGCTGGCCAGGTCGGCATCGGCCTGAGCGGCGGCGGCGGCGGGGTAGTAGTCGATGCGGTGCAGCGCCTGCAGCGCATCGGCAATGCTGCGCAGGCGGCGGCGGGCTTCGGTTTCGGTGAGCTGCGGTAGCTCGGCCTGCAAGGTGGTGGCAGTGTCGCGCCACTGGGTGAAGGCCTCGGTGCGGTCGAACAGCGCCTCGATCTCCTGGCGCTGAGTGGCGTCGTTGGCCGTCAGGGTCATCACCATGGCCGTGCCGCCGTGCTCCCGCACCTCGGCGGCAATCGGGGCCAGCAGGCCCGCGTGTTCTTCGGGCAGCAGGTAGGCGCCGTCGCGCAGGGCGGCGCAGCCCAGTGCCTTGAGATTGCGCCACACACGCAGCCGCACCGCGTTGGGCTGCGTGGGCAGTGTCATGATGAGGGTTGACCACATGACTGAAGTATATGCTTTGTTCTATGAAATATTTATGTCTATTTTGGATATTGTTCTAGGCAAAGAGCCTTGCATGCCAGGTGCTTCGGGGTCTACAAGGCGGAGGAGGGATGGGCTGATCAAACTGCAAGCGGCGCAAGGGCGCAGGGATAGGCCGCGCAGCAGCGGGAGCAAGGCGCTGGTCACAGCGCATTCCGCTTCGCCACGTCAGTTTGCCGCAAGCCCGTTATGAATAATTATGAATTCAAAACCTGCTGTCCTGGCAGGGCGAGAGAGATGCCGAGGAGACACCCACAATGACCGCACACAGCACCTACGCCGACTTCTACCGCCAGTCCATCGACCACCGCGACGCCTTCTGGAGTGAGCAGGCGAAGCTGATCGACTGGAAGACGCCGCCCCAGCAGGTGTGCGACTACAGCAACCCGCCGTTTGCCAAATGGTTTGTGGGCGGCACCACCAACCTGTGCCACAACGCGGTAGACCGGCATCTGGCCACGCGCGCCAGCCAGGCGGCGCTGGTGGCCATCTCCACCGAAACCAACACCGAGCGCAGCTACAGCTTTGCCGAACTGCATGCCGAGGTGCAGCGCATGGCCGCCAGCCTGATTGCGCTGGGCGTCAAAAAGGGCGACCGCGTCCTGATCTACATGCCCATGATCGCCGAGGCGGCCTTTGCCATGCTGGCCTGCGTGCGCATTGGCGCGCTGCACTCGGTGGTGTTTGGCGGCTTTGCCTCAGGCTCGCTGGCCTCGCGCATCGAAGACGCCGAGCCGGTGGCCATTGTCAGTGCCGACGCAGGTTCGCGCGGCGCCAAGGCCGTGCCCTACAAGCCGCTGCTCGACGAGGCCATTCGCCTGTCGCGCCACAAACCTGCCGCCGTGCTGCTGGTGGATCGGGGCCTGGTGCCCATGGACCTGGTGGCCGGGCGCGACCACCTCTGGGCCAGCTTGCGCGAGCAGCACCTGAACGCCACCGTGCCCTGCGAGTGGGTGGAATCCACGCACCCCAGCTACACGCTTTACACCAGCGGCACCACCGGCAAGCCCAAGGGCGTGCAGCGCGACACCGGTGGCTACACCGTGGCGTTGGCGGCCAGCATGAAGCACATCTTTGATGCCAAAGCCGGACAGACCTACTTTGCCACCAGCGACATTGGCTGGGTGGTGGGGCACAGCTACATCATTTATGGCCCGCTGATCGCCGGCATGACCACCATCATGTACGAGGGCCTGCCCACCCGGCCCGACGCGGGCGTGTGGTGGAGCATTGTCGAAAAATACAAGGTCACGCACATGTTCTCGGCCCCTACGGCGGTGCGCGTGCTCAAGAAACACGACGCTTCGTGGCTGAAGAAATACGACGTTTCCACCCTCAAGGCCCTGTGGCTGGCGGGCGAGCCGCTCGACGAACCCACGGCACAGTGGATCAGCGATGCGCTCTCGGTGCCCATCATCGACAACTATTGGCAGACCGAAACCGGCTGGCCCATCCTGACGCTGGCCAACGGCGTGGAGCAGCAGACCACGCGCTTTGGCAGCCCCGGCAAGGCCATGTATGGCTACCACGTCAAACTGATCGACGAAAGCAATGGCGAAGAGCTGACCCAGCCCAACCAGAAGGGCGTGGTCGCCATCGAAGGCCCGCTGCCCCCCGGCTGCATGCAGACGGTGTGGCGCGACGACGAGCGGTTTGTGAACACCTACTGGAAAAGCATTCCGGGCCGCATGATCTACAGCACCTTCGACTGGGGCATCCGCGACGCCGACGGCTACCACTTCATCCTGGGCCGCACCGACGACGTGATCAACGTGGCCGGGCACCGCCTGGGCACGCGCGAGATCGAGGAATCCATCTCTTCGCACCCCAACATTGCCGAGGTGGCCGTGGTGGGCGTGGCCGACAGCCTCAAGGGCCAGGTGGCCATGGCATTTGCCGTGCCACGCGATGCTTCGGGCCTTACTGACGACGCCGCGCGCCTCAAGCTCGAAGGCGAGGTGATGAAGCAGGTGGACAGCCAGCTCGGCGCCGTGGCCCGCCCCTCGCGCGTGTACTTTGTGACGGTGCTGCCCAAGACGCGCAGCGGCAAGCTGCTGCGACGCGCCCTGCAGGCCGTGGCCGAGCGCCGCGACCCGGGCGATCTCACCACGATGGACGACCCGGCCGCGCTGCAGCAGGTCAAGGACCTGGTGGGCAACTGATGGCCTGATGGCCTGATAGCAAGGTTGCCGGGCCACCCCCGGGCTGGCCATGGCCTGGGTTTTGTCAAAAACAATAGCTGTAAGCGCTTGCTGGGTAAGCGTTGCAGCTGTTTTTATATCGAATATTCCTCTGTGTACCGCTGTTGCCACTGTGGGGGCGGCTGCCAGCGGCGGGCCCAGTCGATGAAAGCATCGATGGGCATCGGGCGCGCTATGCAGTAACCCTGGCCATTGGCGCAACCGAGCTGCAGCAGCAGCAGCCCCTGTTCAATGGTTTCCACGCCCTCGGCAATCACCTGGTAGGCAAACGACCGGGCCAGCCCGATCACCCCCTGCACAATGGCCCGGTCGCCCGTGTCGTCCAGCATGCCCTGCACGAAGCTCTGGTCGATCTTGAGTGTGTCCATGGGCAGGCGGCGCAGGTAGGTCAGTGATGAGTAGCCGGTGCCAAAATCGTCCAGCGCAACCGACAGGCCCAGAGCGCGCAGCCCGGCCAGGGTGTCGGCCACGGCGGCCAGGTCGTACAGCGCCGCGCTTTCGGTAATTTCGAGCTCGACCCGGCTGGGCGCTACCCCGGGGTAGCGGGCCAGGCATTGCACGATCCACGCCCCGAAGCCGGGGTGCTGCAGGTGCCGGGCCGAGATGTTGATGCTCACGGGCATGTGCAGGCCCGCCTCCTGAAGGCGTTCAAGCTGGGCCAGCGCCGCTTCGACCACCCACTGGCCAAAAACGATTTCGAGGGCGGTTCCGTCCAGCAGCGGCAAAAAGGCGCCTGGGGGCAGCAGGCCGCGTTCGGGGTGCTGCCAGCGTGCCAGGGCCTCCGCGCCCACCACCTGTCCGGTCTGCATGACCACCTTGGGCTGCAGAAACAGCACGAACTGCGCCTGCGTGAGCGCTTCGCTCAGGAGCAGGCCCTGCTCATGGTGTTCGCGCTGGGCGCGCTCCTGCGCTGCGTCGAACTGGTGAAACCGGTTGCGACCCGCCTGTTTGGCGGCATACATGGCCTGGTCGGCGTGGCGCAGCAGGGTGTCGGCGTCCGCGTCGTCACAGGGGAACACCGTGTAGCCAATGCTGGCCGTTACCGCCACGCGCTCGGTGTCCAGGGTGTAGGGCGAAGAAATGCTTTCCATCACGCGCCCCAGCAGTCGTTCGCCATCCGTTTGCGAGTTCAGGCCCGGCATGAGGATTACGAATTCGTCGCCGCCCAGGCGGGCCACGCAGTCTTGCGGGCGCAGCGCGCGCGAAAGCCGTCCCGCCACCACCACCAGCAGCCGGTCGCCTGCGCCGTGGCCCAGGCGGTCGTTGATCGGCTTGAAGCCGTCGAGGTCCAGGTAGGCCACGCCCAGCTGGGTGCCTCGGGCGCGGGCCTGGCTCATGCCATCTTGCAGCCGTTGTGCCAGTAGCACCCGATTGGGCAGGCCCGTCAGCGCATCGTAGTGGGCCAGCTTTTGCAACAGCTCCTGCTGCTCCCGCTGCGGTGTGACGTCAATGGCGACGCCCAGCATCCGCGTGGGCTGCCCTGTGCCGCCCGGCCCGATGATCTTGCCCAGATTGCGGATCCAGCGGGCGCCCCCCTGGGGCAGCATCACTTTCCAGGTGACATCGAACGGGGTGGCCGGATGCTCCATGTGCCGGGCCACTTCGGCCGAAATGCCGGCCAGCGCGTCGGCTGCCACGCCCGTCGTCCAGTGCGCCGCAGACGTGGTGGCATCGCTGGTGGCTGCGCCACGCAGTTCACCCCAGCGCGCATCGCCACGGACCATGCCGGTCTGCAGATCCCAATCCCACAGTCCCAGCGCGGCGGCGGAGATGGTGAGCGACAGCAGCGCCTCGCGTTCGCGCACCTGCTCTTCGCTGCGCTTGCGATCGGTGATGTCCTGCAGGGCGAAGAGCCAGCACGCTTCGCCATCGAATTCCGTGGCGCGCATCGACTGCAGCGCTGTGCGCTGCTCGCCGCTGCGCGTGATGATCTTGACTTCGTAGGCGTCGAGCTGGCCGGTCTGGCGGGCCACGTCAATCAACCGGGCACGGTCCTGCGCCTGAAAAATGCCCAGTTTGGTGGCCGAGCTGCCCACCGCTTCCTCGCGCGTGAAGCCGAGCACCTGCACCCAGGCGGGGTTGACTTCCACATAGGCACCGTCGCTTTGTCGCGTCATGCCCATGGGGTAGGGCATCAGGTGGAAGATGCGCGAGAACCGGTCTTCCGACTGGCGCAACCGCTGCTCCGCGCGCTTGGCTTCGTCAATGTCCTGCAGCACGCCGCGCATCCCCGTGACTTGGCCGTCCTGCAGCACCGGTTCGCCGCGTGCGCGCACCCAGATCACGCGTCCGTCGGCGCGTACCACTTCGTGTTCCAGGTCCCATTCGCACTGGTGATGAAGGCATGCGCGCAATTTGGTGCGCACGGCCTCCTTCCAGGCGGGTGCCACGAAACACTCGACGTAGTCGTTGGGGGGCGGGGAGCCTGAGGGCAGGCTGTGGATGTCTGCGCAGATATCCGACCAATACACCATGCCTGCTTCGCGCGTGCTTTCCCATGCCCCCAGGCGTGCCATGCGGCCCGCCTGCTGCAGCAGGTTGTTGAGCGCCCGCAACTCGTCGCTGGCACGCTGCGCCTCGGTCATGTCGTGAAAGACGAACAGGAAACAGTCTTCGCCCTCCACCACAACGGGGCGCGCCGACATCAGTCCGGGCACACGCACACCGTCACGATGCGCCACCATGGGCAGGCGGTCCACCTTGCCTTCGCGCCGGTAGGTTTCCATCATGCGTGTGCGCTCCTGGTCCGAGGCCCAGATATTGAGCTCTCTGGAGGTGCGCCCCAGCACGTCCTCGCGTTCAGCACCCAGCAGTGCACAAAAGGCGGGGTTTACGTCGATGTAGCACCCGTCCGAAATCCGCGAAATGCCCGCAGCGTCGGGCAGTGTCTGGTAGATGGTGGTGTATTTGGCTTCCGCGGCGTGCAGCGCGTCCTGCGCCTCGTGCTGGGCCGTGACATCCACGTCCATGCCCATCAGGGTCAGCGGGCGGCCTGCGGCATCGCGCCGGCCCACCAGTCCGCGTGAGATCACCCAGCGCCATCGGCCCGCCGTGTCCAGAATGCGGAACTCGGCTTCGTAGGTGTCGAGCTGCCCGCGCATGGCGCGCTCGAGCTTGTCGGCAAGGCGGGCGGCATCGGCCGGGTGTTTGCGAGTGTGCCAGCGCTCCCAGGTGTCGTCGCCGGCACCGGCCTCCACGCCAAAGGCCTCATAGAAGCGGCCGTAACAGGCGAATTTCTGGCGTGCAATGTCCCATTCCCAGCGCCCGCCGCCCAGCGAATCGAGCGCCAGGCGCATCTGCTGGTCGCGCTGGCGCAAATGGTGGTTGGCCAGCTGTGAGGCTGCGAGGCATTTTCTGAGGGCCGGCACGACATCCATGCAGGGAGTTTAGGCCTGTTTGGCAGCCTGTGAGGGCTTGCGCGTCGTACTGATAAGTCCCGTTGACAACATGGTGCCGCACACAATGATCAGCCCGCAGCCAATCATCCAGGGCGTGATGGCCTCGTGCAGAAACACCGCGCCATACAGCAAGGCAAACACCGGCGCCAGAAACGTCACCGCCAGCGCGCGGCTGGGGCCGGCGTGGGCAATGAGGCGAAAGTAGAGGATGTAGGCAATGCCCGTGCAGAGGATCGCGATGGCAATGATGGCCCCCCAGGTGCGCGGCCCCGGCATGGCCGCGGGCCAGAACCACAGCATGGGGAAGAACAGCCCCAGCGCCGCCCCGAGCTGGCTGCCCGTGGCTGCGGCCAGCGGCGGCACCCCGGCCAGGTAGCGCCGGGCAAAGCTGGCGGCGACGGCATAGCAGGTGGTGGCCCCCAGGCAGGCGGCAATGGCCCAGGGCGCGTCATCCGATTGAATGCCCGCGCCCCCCGGTGCACGCCAGGCCAACAGCGCCACGCCGACGAAACCTAGCCCCAAGCCCAGCCAGCGCAGGCGGTTGATGCGGTCGCCCAGCCACACCCAGGCTACCAGGGCGCCGAACAGCGGCACCGTGGCATTGAGGATGGAAGCCAGACCCGTGGTGATGTGCAAAACCGCCCACGAATACAGGGCGAACGGGATGGCCGAGTTCACCACGCCCGACAGCAGCGCCGGTTTCCAGTGCTTGCGCAGCGCCGGCCACTGCCCCTGTTGCAGCAGGATGGGCCACAGGAACAGTGTGGCCAGCGCAACCCGCAGCCCCGCCGTAGGCAGCGGCCCGAACTCTGAGGCCCCCAGCCGCATGAACAGAAACGATGCGCCCCACAGGGCCGCCAGCAGCACAAACTCGCCCAGCCATGCCGACACGGGCTTGGTCGCCGGGGCGTTCATGCGGGCACCTGCGCCGGGCGCAGCGCTGCCCCTTCCAGTTGCAGCAGCGCGCTTTTGCGCTCCAGACCGCCGGCGTAGCCCGTCAGCGAACCATCCTTGCCCAGCACCCGATGGCATGGCACCACCACGCTGACCGGGTTGCGTCCCACGGCGGCCCCCACGGCGCGCACCGCGGCCGGGCGGCCCAGTTGCTGGCTGAGCGCGCCGTAGCTGGTGGTGTGGCCACACCCGATGGACAGCAGCGCGCGCCACACGTCCTGCTGAAACGGCGTGCCGCCCGCCAGATCCAGCGGCAGCTCGAACCCGGTGCGCTCGCCACGCAGGTACTGGTGCAGTTGCTCGATGGCGGCCACCAGCACCGGATGGTGCAGGTCTTGCGGCCAGGCGTGGGGCCCGTAGAGTTGCGCGGGCTGGTGGCGCTGGCCGTCAAACCACAGGCCGACCAGGCCCTGGGGAGATGCTGCCAGCCGCACAGTGCCCAGGCGGGTAGAGGTGCTCGTCTGCACGGTGGAGGGGTGGTATTGCATGGTCAACCAATATTGAATGAAATTGACTTGTAGCGCTTATGGGATAAGCGCAAACAGCTATTATTTTGATATTAATTCCAGCGCTGTCGCACTGGGGTTGCTCGCGATGCTGCCCGCCGCCCATGCGCGCACCACGGCATAACTGCGCCAGGGTTGCCAGGCCAGCGAGGCCAGGGTGGCCGCGCGTGCCGGGTTTTTGTGCGCCTGCACGTCCAGGGATTTTTGCAGCGCCACGTCGCCCGCCGGAAACGCATCGGGCCAGCGCAGCACGCGCATGGCGATGTACTGCGCCGTCCAGTCGCCAATGCCGGGCAGCGCGCACAGCGCCGCCGTGGTGGCGACCACGTCTGCGCCACCTTGCAACTGCAACTGGCCGCCGTCCACCGCCCGCGCCAGCGCCACGATGGCCGCCTGGCGCTGGCGCACGATGCCCAGCTGCCCCAGGGCTTCGCCGGGCGTCTGCGCCAGCACGGCCGGGGAGGGGAAAAGCCGTGTAAGTTCAGGCCAGGGCGTGGCGATGGGCTCGCCAAAACGCTCTACCAGCCGCTGCCCCAGCGTGCGTGCGGCCGCCACGGTGATCTGCTGCCCCAGCACGGCACGCACGGCCAGCTCAAAACCATCAAAAGCGCCGGGCACGCGCAGGCCATCGCCCTCGGGAAAACTGGCGTGCAGCACGGCATTGATGGCCGCAGGGTCGGCGTCCAGGTCGAGCATGGCGCGCACGCGGCGCATCACCAGTGGCAGCACGGGGTACAGGCTGTCGCTGGTCTGCACCAGCACCTGGTGGCGGTCGGGGTCAAAGTGGGCATTCAGCCAGCCGCAATGCTCTTGCGGCCCGCCAGCACCCCGAGTTTGCAGGCGCACCGTGCGGCGCAGCGCCGGGGTGGCCGCGTCGCCCGCCCACTCCACCCCGTGAAACTGGCGGCGGGCAAAAAAGGCCAGCAAGGCCGGCACATCCAGCGGTGGCCGATAAGCCAGCCGCAGCGTGGCCGCCTGCACGCCCGCGGCCCGGGTGCCGCCCCGGCGCAGCGCGGTCGGGTTGAGCCCATAGTGCTGCGCAAACGCAGCATTGAAACGGCGCACGCTCGCAAAACCACTGGCCAAGGCCACCTGCGTGACGGGCATGGGCGTGTCGGTCAGCAACTGCTTGGCGGTCAGCAGCCGCCGCGTCTGCAGGTATTGCAGTGGCGACACCCCCAATGCCGCCTCGAAAATGCGGCGCAGGTGCCGGTCGCTCACGCCAAGGCGAGCGGCCAGCAGGGCCACGGTGGCATTGCGGCCTTCGCTGGGGGCCTGGCTTGCATCCCAGGCCTCGGGGGCATCCAGCAGCTGCACGGCCTGCCGCACCAGAATGCCGCTGGCGTCCTGCACCGACCACGCCAGTGCCTGCGGCGCCAGCTCGGGTCGGCAGCGCAGACAGGGCCGAAAGCCTGCGCCCTCGGCCTGCGCGGCCAGCGTGAAGAACCGGCAGTTTTCGCGCCGGGGTGTGCGCACGGCACACACCGGGCGGCAGTAAATGCCGGTGGAGGTGACGCCAGTGAAAAACCGCCCGTCAAAGCGCGCATCCCGGGCCTGCAGGGCACGGTAGCAGCCATCGTCAGCCGACGGGTCGACTGCCGTGTCGGCTGGCGAGGCGGGGCGCGGGGCGGGCGTTGTCATGGGCTCGATGATAGGCCGCCGGTGCGGCCGGGCTGGCCGTTTTCGGACCTGTGCCTGCGCTCCCCGGGCTTGGGTGGGGTACTGCGCGGGGCGCCCCTACAATGCAGCGGACATTCGACCCCCCTCGCAGCGAAAGACCTTTCCGTGCAACCTACACCCGCCATCTTCAAGGCCTACGACATCCGCGGCATCGTGCCTTCCACCCTGAACGAAGAAGTGGCCCTGGGCCTGGGCCGGGCCTTTGGCACCGCCGCCCGCGCCGAAGGCCAGACCACGGTGGCCGTGGGGCGCGATGGCCGGCTCTCCGGCCCCGCTATCAGCAGCGCGCTGGTGCAAGGCCTGATCGAAGCGGGCATCGAAGTGATCGACGTGGGCCTGGTCACCACGCCCCTGCTGTATTTCGCGGCCAGCACGCTGTGCACCAGCGGCATCCAGGTCACCGGCAGCCACAACCCGCGCGACTACAACGGTTTCAAGATGGTGCTGAACGGCCGCGCCATCTATGGCGATGAAATCCAGGCGCTGCGCCGCACCATGGAGGCCGAGACCTGGCAACTGCTGCCCGGCGGCAGCGTGCGCACGGTGGATGTGCTGCCTGCCTATGCGCAGCGCATCACCGGCGACGTGAAGCTGGCCCGCCCGATGAAGATCGTGGTTGATTGCGGCAACGGTATTGCCGGCGCGTCGGCCCCGGCCATCTTTCGCGCGCTGGGCTGCGAGGTGATTGAGCTGTTTTCCGAGGTGGATGGCAACTTTCCCAACCACCACCCTGATCCGAGCAAGCCCGAAAACCTGCTCGACCTGATTGCTGCCTTGCAGGCCAGCGATGCCGAGCTGGGCCTGGCCTTTGATGGCGACGGCGACCGCCTGGGCATCGTCACCAAGGACGGCACCAACATCTTCCCCGACCGCCAGATGATGCTGTTTGCACAAGACGTGCTCAGCCGCGTGCCGGGCGGGCATATTTTGTTCGACGTGAAATGCACCCAGCGCCTGGCGCCCGCCATTGCCGCAGCGGGCGGCGTGCCGGTGATGTACAAAACGGGGCACTCTCTGATCAAGGCGCGCATGAAAGAGCTCAACTCGCCCCTGGGCGGCGAGATGAGCGGTCACATCTTCTTCAAGGAGCGCTGGTTCGGTTTTGACGACGGCACCTATGCGGGCTGCCGCCTGCTCGAGATTCTGAGCCGCAGCGCCGACCCGAGCGCCGTGCTCAATGCGTTGCCCACCAGCTTCAGCACCCCTGAGCTCAATGTGGCCTGCGCCGAGGGCGAGCCGCACCGCCTCACGACCGAGCTGCAGGCCCTGGCGGCAGGCACCTTTGCAGCACCGGCGCAGATCAACACCATTGATGGCTTGCGGGTGGACTGGCCCGATGGTTTTGGCCTGATCCGCGCCAGCAACACCACGCCCGTGCTGGTGCTGCGTTTTGAAGGCCACACGCCCGAGGCGCTGGCCCGCATCGAAGCGGCCATGCTGGCCCTGTTGCACCGCGTCAAACCCGACGCCCAGGTGGGCAGCGCGGCGCACTGAAGTGAAACAACCGCCTGAGTCGCTTCGCGCCTTCCCCCCGCTCTTGCAGCGCTGTGCGCTGCGGGCAGGGGGACGCAGCCAGCGCCTACGCGTTGTGATGGCGGCCCTTGCGCGGCTGCCCGCGCATGGGCCGCGTCAGTTTCATCGGTCACGGGTGGCATGTGGAATCCGGTATCCCTGAGATGTCCCTCGCCCGCGCCCTCTATTCCGTCCTGACCTGGGCTGCCCAACCGTTGCTGCTGCGCAAGCTGCGGCGCCGCGCCGTGGCTGAGCCCGGCTATGGCCGCGCGGTGGGCGAGCGGTTTGGCCGCTATGCACGGCCCATCGACAGCCTGATGCCCCAGAGCAGCACCGACCCGCTGCACAGCTTTGTCTGGATCCACGCCGTATCGCTGGGCGAAACCCGGGCCGCCGCCATTTTGCTGGCCGAGTTGCGCCAGCAGCTGCCTGGCATGCGGCTGCTGCTCACCCACGGCACCGCCACCGGCCGCGCCGAGGGCGAAAAGCTGCTTTTGCCGGGCGATGTGCAGGTGTGGCAGCCCTGGGACACGCGGGGGGCGGTGCGCCGCTTTTTGCGCCAGTTCCGGCCGGCCATCGGCATCCTGATGGAAACCGAGGTCTGGCCCAACCTCGTGGCGGGTTGCCAGCAGCGCGGCATACCCCTGGTGCTGGCCAATGCGCGGTTCAACGCCACATCGCTGCGCAAATCACAGCGCCTGGGCGCATTGGCCCGGCCGGCCTATGGCGGGCTGACGGCCGTCTGGGCACAGACCGATGCCGACGCCGAACGCCTGCAGCGCATGGGCGCGCCGGTGCAGGGTGTATTCGGCAACCTCAAGTTCGACGTGATTCCGGATGCCGCGCAACGGGCGCGGGGGCGAGCATGGCGCGCGCGCAGTGCCCGGCCCGTGGTGATGCTCGCCAGCAGCCGCGAAGGCGAAGAAGCCATGTGGCTGGATGTTTTTAAGCGAAATTGGCACCCAGCCCTTTCGCAGCAAGCGCCTGCAGCTATCAATAGTGAAGCAAACCAGGGCGCCAGTCCGGTGCAGTGGCTGGTGGTGCCGCGCCATCCCCAGCGCTTTGCCGAGGTGCAGCAGCTGCTGCGCAGCGCCGGCCTGACCGTGTCCAGCCGCAGCCAGTGGGCTGATGCGCCCGAGCCGGCCGATGTGTGGCTGGGCGACTCGCTGGGCGAGATGGTGCTGTATTACGGCCTCGCCGATGTGGCCATGCTGGGCGGCAGCTTTGCCCCGCTGGGCGGGCAGAACCTCATCGAGGCCATTGCCTGTGGCTGCCCCGTCGTGCTGGGGCCACACACCTTCAATTTTGCCGAGGCGGCCACGCTGGCCTGCGAACAGGGCGTGGCCCACCGCGTGGCTGACATCGGCCAGGGCGTGCAGCAGGCCTGCGATCTGGCCACAAACGCCCCCCGGCTGGCCGCCGCCCGCGGCCTGACCCAGGACTTCACCCTGCAGCACCGGGGCGCTGCGCGCCTGACGGCCACCGCCATTCGGGCCCTGCTGGGCATTCCTGCCACGCCCTGAACAGGGTTGCGTGGGGGCCGAATGCCCTGCGCCCGGTGTTTTGGGCCATCTTGTACCCTGACAATGTCACCTCGGGCACTCGGCTTTGTGTGGATTGGGCGCGAGCTGTGCCACAGTCACATCCAACCGCCGCCCGATTTTCGATTGCCTCACCGACGCTGCAGCAACACCCATGGACAAACACTACCTCACGCCGCTATTTGCGCCTGCTTCCATTGCCGTTCTGGCGGGCAAGGCAGACGAACCCGAAACGCTGACCTCGTATGCGCGGGCACTGCATCCGGCCCTGAGGGCGCAGCGTTTTGCCGGCAACCTGCAGTTTGTGGACACCCACACCAGCGGTACGCTGGCCGATCTGGCCCAACGAAAGTCAGACCTGGCCATCATCGCGCTGCCCCCTGCCGAAGTGCCCGCCGCGCTGGAAGTGGCGGGGCGCATTGGCTGCCGCGCCGCACTGGTGCTGTCCAGCGGCATGGATGCAGACCAGGCCGCCAATCTCAAGAAAATAGCCCGGCGTGAGGGCCTGTATCTGCTGGGCCCCAATTCACTCGGGTTCCAGCGCCCGCACCTGCAGCTCAATGCGAGCGCGGCCGGCCCCCTGGCCAGCGATGGCCCTCTGGCGCTGGTGTGCCAGTCGGGGGCGCTCACCTCGTCGATCCTGGACTGGGCCAGCAACAACGCCGTGGGGTTTTCGGCCGTGGTGTCGCTCGGGCCCAACACGGACGTGGACATTGCCCAGGTGCTCGATTTTCTGGCCCACGATGCGCGCACGCAAAGCATCGTCGTCTACATGGAAGGCATTTCCAACGCACGCCGTTTCATGAGCGCGCTGCGTTCGGCGGCCAATGCCAAGCCGGTGGTGGTGCTCAAGGCCGGGCGCAAGCCCGCGGGCAACGAGGCCGCCCAGACGCACAGCGGCACCATTGTGGGCAGCGACGATGTGTTTGATGCAGCCCTGCGCCGCGCGGGCGCGGTGCGCGTGCGTTCGTTTGTCGAGCTGTTTTCGGCGGCCAAGTGCCTGGCGTCGCGTTACCGGCCGGTGGGCAAGCGCCTGGCCATCGTCACCAATGGCGGTGGGCCTGGTGTGCTGGCGGCCGACTGGGTCAATGAAATTTTGCTCAACCTGGGCAAGCTGTCGCCCGAATCGGTGCGCGCACTCGCGCCGCAGTTGCCGCCCTTGGCGTCGCTGTCAGACTTGATCGACCTGTCGGAAGACGCTGGCGCGGAGCACTTTCGTCTGGCCATCGAGGCGGCCAGCAAAGACCGTCAGGTGGATGGGGTTCTGGCCATCTATTCGCCCAAGGTGGGTTCGGACTCGTGCGGGGTGGCCACCGCGCTCGCCGAGGTCAAGAAGCACATGAGCAAGCCGCTGCTGGCCTGCTGGATGGGCGATGCCTCGGTGGTGCCAGCGCGCGCCATCCTTCGCGATGCGTCCATCCCGAGCTTTCGCACGCCGGAGGCCGCCGTGGGGGCCTTTGGCAACATCGCCTCGTTCTACCAGAACCAGCAGCTGCTGCAGCAAACACCGCCGCCGCTGTCCACGCTGGCCAAGCCCGACATTGAAGGCGCGCGCCTGGTCATTGAAAGCGTGCTGGCCGAGCGGCGCAAGGTGCTCACCGAGATGGAGTCCAAGACGCTGCTGGCCGCGTTCCACATCCCGGTGACCAAGACCATCCTTGCGCGCAATGCGCACGAGGCCATGATGATCGCCACGCAGATGGGCTTCCCGGTGGCGCTGAAGATCGATTCGCCCGATATCAGCCACAAGTCGGATGTGGGCGGCGTTGCCCTCAACATCCACAGCGGCACTGCCGCCCGCGACGCGTATACCGATATGGTTCAGCGCGTGGCGCGTCTGCAGCCGCAGGCACGCATCAATGGTGTGACCGTGCAGAACATGGCGAGCGCCCGGCGCGGGCGCGAGATCTGCATCGGCCTCGTCACCGACGATCCGTTTGGCCCGGTCATCACCTTTGGTGCGGGCGGCACCATGATCGAGCTGATCGACGACCGCGCCATGGAACTGCCGCCGCTCAACCAGTTTCTGGCGCGCCGGCTGATCGAACGTTCCCGCGTGGCCGAGACACTGGGCGAGTGGCGCGGCGCCAGCGCGGTCGATCGTGACGCGCTGGAGCAGGTGCTGCTGCGCGTGTCGGAAATGGTGTGTGCCTTGCCCCAGCTGCGCGAGATGGACATCAACCCGCTCATCGTGGACGAGCAGGGCGCCGTGGCGGTGGATGCGCGCATTGCCATCGACCAGGCGGCCAACACCTCGGGAGGGCGGGCAGACAACTTCAGCCACCTGGCCATCCTGCCCTATCCCGCGCGCTATGAGCAGCTGTGGCCTATGCGCGGGGGCGGCGAATACCTGGTGCGCCCCATTCATCCCGACGATGCGCAGATGCTGCAGCAGTTGGTGCAGAACCTGTCGCCGGAAAGCCGGTATTTCCGTTTCATTTCGTCCATGGTGGAGCTGCCCGCCTCGATGCTGGCGCGCTTTACGCTGATCGACTACGACCGCGAAATGGCCCTGGTGGCCGTGTTCCGCGAGCGCACGGTGGGTGCTGATGGCGACATCACCGAGACCGAACGCATCGTGGGGGTGTCGCGCTATGTCACCAACCCCGATCAGTCGAGCTGCGAGTTCGCGCTGGTGGTGGCCGACGACTTCAATGGCAAGGGCCTGGGCTCGCGCCTGATGCTGAGCATCATGGATGTGGCGCGCGACAAAGGCCTGGCCGAGATCGACGGCCTTGTGCTGGCCAACAACCCCGGCATGCTCAAGCTGATGCGCAGCCTGGGGTTTGTGGTCAAGCCCTTCCCGGAAGATGCCGATTTCAAGCTGGTGACGCACACGCTGTAGTCCATCACGCGCCTGTCCTGCGACCCTGGCGCGTCGCGTCCCGGCCATTGGTGCCGGGCTGGCGCGGCGGTCAGGGCTGGAGCAAAAGGCGGTTGATGGCGGCCACGTCGTCTTCGCTCAGCGAGCCTGCCGCCTGGCGCAGCTTGAGGGTGCCCAGCAGCACGTTGTAGCGCGCCTGGGCCAGGTCACGCTTGGTCTGGAAGAGCTGGCTTTGTGCATTGAGCACATCAATATTGATGCGCACGCCCACCTGGTAACCCAGCTTGTTGGCATCCAGCGCGCTCTGGCTGGATGCTTCCGCGGCCTCCAGTGCCCGCACTTGACCCTGGCCAGACTGCACGCCAAAAAATGCCGCCCGCGTGGCCTGCGCCACGTTGCGGCGCGTGGTTTCAAGGTCGGCCTGGGCCTTTTCTTCGAGGGCCAGCGTTTCCTTGATGCGGTTTTGCACCGCAAAGCCCGCAAACAAAGGCAGGTTGAGTGCCACGCCCACGCTGGCATTGTTGGTGCGGCTGTTCATGCCCGGTGTGGTGACGGTGCCGTTCGGGTTGCGCGCAATGTTGTAGCCCGCCTGCAGGTCCACCGTGGGCAAATGCCCGGTGCCCGCCTTGCGCGTTTCAAGGCGCGCAATGTCCAGGGCGATCTGGGCCTGGCGCACGCCGGGCTGCTGGTCTTGTGCCGTTTGCACCCAGGCTGCCACATCGTCGGGCTGCACGCTGGGCAACTGCACCGGCTGGGCCAGTGCCACGGGCTGGGTGCCGGTGATGCCCACCAGCTGGTCGAGCGCCAGCTTTTTCACGCGCAGGTCGTTCTCGGCAGCGATTTCCTGGGCAATCACCAGGTCGTAGCGGGCCTGGGCCTCGCGGGAATCGGTGACGGTGGAGGTGCCCACCTCGAAATTGCGTTTGGCAGAGGCCAGCTGCTCGGAGACCGCCGCTTTTTGCGCCTGCACAAAGGTGAGCGTGTCTTGGGCAGCCAGCACGTCAAAGTAAGCCTGGCTCACGCGCACCAGCAGGTCCTGGGTGGCGGCTTCGAGCTGAGCACGGGCCACGTCGATACCGCGCTGGCCCTGCTGAAAATTGATGCGGTTGGCCGGGCGGTACAGGGGTTGCGATGCACTCAACCCCACGTTCTGCGCGCTGCCACTGAAGTCCACCGGGGGGCGGGTGACTTCGGTGTTGGCGCGGGACACTCCTGCAGACAGGCCCACGCTGGGCAGCAGGCCGGCACGGGCTTGTTCAGCGCGGCTGGAGGCCGCATCCAGCTGAAGCTTGGCTGCCTGCCACACCGTGTCGTAGCCACGCGCGGCATCCACCAGCTGCAAAAGGCTCTGGGCGTGCACCGGCGCGCAAAAAACGGCACTGAGTGCCAGGGACAGGGGAAGAAGCCGAAGCGGGTTCATGGAGGTCCTTCAGGTAGTTCTGCGCGGGCAAGGGGTTGTGAACCAAGGGCTGTGGTGAGCACGGGCAACAACGAGCTGGCGGTTTTGGGCAAGGTGGGCTCACATGATCAAAACACTCACCGCCGCTCAATACCGAGGCACGCTGGTGTCGCGTTCGCGGGACCAGGCATCAATGCCACCTGTGATGTTGGCCAGTGTTTCAAAACCCTGCTGATCCAGGAAAACCGCCACATGCAGGCTGCGCACGCCATGGTGGCACAGACACGCCAAGGGGCGCGACGGGTCCAGTTCGCTCAGTCGGCCGGGCAGCTCGCCCATGGGAATCGCAACCAGTTCAAAGCCGTCTGTTCGCACGCTGGCGGTCTGCAGCTCCCAGGGCTCGCGCACGTCCAGCACCAGGGGCTGGCCTTCGACAGCGGCCTGCGCAAACCAGTCGGTCAGCAGCGCAGGGCGGACATGGTCGATCACGCAGAACTCCAGGACGCCAGATCAGAACGAAAAGCCCGAGGGTTCGGCAAAGCCGACCAGGCGCGGGGCAATGGTGTCCCAGGGCGAGGTGATTTCAAAACGCTCGCTGGTGCGGCGCACCAGCGTGAAGCGCATGACGGGTTCCTGGCCCACGATGGCAGCCAGGCGGCCGCCATCGCGCAGCATCGACAACAGGTGTTTAGGAACTTCAGCCACGGAGCCACTGAGCACGATCACGTCGAACGGGCCTTCGGGCACGGCATCGCGGGAACCGTCGGACACGCGCACATGGGCGTTGGTGACACCGGCGCGCTGCAGGTTGTCTTGTGCCATTTCAGCCAGGGCGGGCAAGATTTCGAGCGAGACCACGCTTTGCGCACGGTGCGCCAGCAGGGCGGCCATATAGCCCGAGCCCGCACCGATTTCGAGCACACGGTCGGTGGGCAAAATCTTCACGTCTTGCAGGATGCGGGCCTCAATCCGGGGCTGCAGCATGCTGTGACCCAGGCGCACGGCATCTTCGGCATCCGTGCCCAGAAGGGGGATTTCGATGTCCATGAACGCCATGCTGCGGCAGGCCGGGGGCACGAAGTCTTCGCGGTGCACCACAGCCAGCAGCTCCAGCACGTCTGCGTCCAGCACATTCCACGGGCGGATCTGCTGCTCGATCATGTTGTAGCGGGCCTGTTCAATAGGGTCGCTGATGTTGGCGGACGTGTTCAAAGGCATGTTCATGGAATCTCTCCAGGGGAAGGCGGGTCAGGACAAACCCTTGATTTTAGGGGGCACGGGCGCGGGCTGGCCGCGGCCCATGCGGGCAAGTGCCCAGCGGGCCAGATCATCCATGTAGCAATACACCACCGGAACCACCACCAGCGTCAAAAGCGACGAGGTGATGACGCCGCCGATCACGGCCTGGCCCATGGGCGCGCGCTGCTCCGAACCCTCGGACAGCGCAAACGCCAGCGGCACCATGCCGAAGATCATGGCCAGCGTGGTCATGAGGATGGGGCGCAGCCGCACGCGGGCGGCCAGCAACAGGGCCTCGGCACGGGGCAGGCCGGGCACGGTGCGGCCGGTGTCGTCAATGAATTCCTCGCGGGCGCGAATGGCAAAGTCCACCAGCAAAATGGCATTCTTGGTGACCAGGCCCATCAACATCACCACGCCAATGATCGAGAACATCGACAGCGTGGAGCGGAACATCAGCAGCGCCAGCACCACGCCGATCAGCGTGAGCGGCAGCGAGGTCATCAGCGCCAGCGGCTGCAAGAAGCTCTTGAACTGGCTGGCCAGGATCATGTAGATGAACACGATAGCCAGCACCAGCGCCGAGATGGCATAGCCAAACGACTCGGCCATGTTTTTGGTGGAGCCACCAAACTGGTAGCGGTAGCCCGGTGGAAACACCACGCTGTCGAGCGCCTTCTTGATGTCGTTGGATACCTCGCCCGCAGAACGGTCGGCCACGTTGGCGGTGACTGCCACCTCGCGCGTGAGGTCACGGCGGTTGATCTGGTTGGCGCCAGTGGACTCCGTCACCCGGGCCACCTGGTTCAGTCGCACGATGCGGGTGCTGCCGTCGGCCGCCGTCAGGGCAAAGGGCAGGCGCTCCAGGTCTTGTGGGGTGGTGCGGGCTTCCGGCGCCAGGCGCACATTCACGTCGTAGGTCTGGTCATCGGGTGCACGCCAATTGCCCACCGTGGTGCCGGCCACCAGCGTGCGCAGCGATGCGGCCAGCTGGGCCACGGAAACCCCCAGGTCGGACGCTGCATCACGCTGCACATCGAGCGCAATCACCGGCTTGTCTGGCTTGGCGCTCGTATCTAGGTCCACCAGGCCCGGAATATCACGGATCTTCTCGTTGACGATGCGGGTCAGGCGCTCCAATTCCTGCAGATCAGGCCCCTGCAGCGAGAACTCCACCTGCTTTTGGCCACCCACCGGGTCCAGCAGGCCCACATGGGTCACGGTAATGCCCGGCACCTGCTTGAGGCGCTCGCGCAGCACGCCCGACATGGCATCCACGCTGCGGCTGCGGTCCTTGCGGTCGACCAGGCGCACATAAATGCTGGCGTACATCTTGCCCTGCGCGCTGCCGGTGTTGATGGTGGACAGCGTGTAGCGCACCTCGGGAAACTCGCGCAGGATGCCTTCCACCTGCCGCGCCTTGGCCTCGGTGGCCTCCAGCGACGAGCCCACGGGCGTATAGAAGTTGATAGTGGTTTCCGAAAAATCGGCCTTGGGCACGAACTCGGTGCCCAGCAGCGGCACCATGAAAACGCTCAGCACGAAGATGGCCAGCGCAATGCCCAGCGTGGACAGCTTGTGTACCAGCGACCAGCGCAGGATGCCCTGGTAGCCTTCGGCCAGGGCATCGGTGGCGCGGTCAAACCAGCCGGTGACACGGCCGATGGTCTTGTCATAAAAAGTGACGGGTTCGGTGCGCTGCCCGTGGGCATGGATGCTGGGGTCGTGCCAGATGCTCGACAGCATGGGGTCGAGCGTGAAGCTCACAAACATCGAGATCAGCACCGCCGCCACGATGGTGATGCCGAACTCATGGAAGAACTTGCCAATGATGCCGCCCATGAAACCGATGGGCATGAACACCGCCACGATCGACAGCGTGGTGGCCAGCACGGCCAGGCCGATCTCCTGCGTGCCGTCCATGGCTGCCTGGTAGGCACCTTTGCCCATCTGCACATGGCGCACGATGTTCTCGCGCACCACGATGGCGTCGTCGATCAAAAGACCCACGCACAGGCTCAGGGCCATCAGCGTGATCATGTTGATGGTGAAGCCGAACATGTTCATGAACAAAAACGTGCCGATCAGCGCAATGGGCAGCGTAAGACCCGTGATGACGGTGGAGCGCCACGAGTTCAAGAACAGAAAAACAATCAGCACCGTGAGCAAAGCACCTTCGATGAGGGTCTGGCGCACGTTGTTGACGGCCACGCGAATCGGGCGGGCACTGTCGCCAATGGTCTCCAGGCGCACGCCGGGCGGCAACTGGTCGCGCAGCTCAAGCACGGCGGCGTTCAGGCCATCCACCACCTCAATGGTGTTTTCGCCCTGCGACTTTTGCACCGACAGCAGCAGCGTGCGTTGGCCGTTGTAAAGCGCCAGGCTCTCCACCTCTTGCGCGCCATCCTGCACGCGGGCCAGCTGCTCCACCCGCACGGGCGCGCCGTTCTTGCGCGTCACGATGATGCGGCCAAAGTCTTCGGGCCGCTGCATGCGCGCATCGATCTGCACCACGCGCTCCTGCGCCAACGAGCGGATGGCGCCCACGGGCAAGTCCTGGTTCTCGTTGCGCACCGCAGCGGCCACCTGGTCGGGGGTCACGCCAAAGGCTTCCAATGCCTGCGGGTTCAGGTAGATGTTGATCTCGCGCTTGGTGGCGCCCACCAGGTTGACAGCGCCCACGCCACGCACGTTTTCGAGCCGTTTTTTGAGAATCTGTTCGGCCCAGGTGGTCAGCTCCACTGCAGAGGGAGCCCCCACGCTTCCCGCTGCGCGTGGTTCGCTGCTCCCCGAGGGGGCCTTCGCGCCTTGGGGCGGTACGGCGGCGCTCACGCTGCGCTCTGTTGCCCCGGCCTTGTCATCCGGCAGCACCGCCAGCGACCACACGGCGCGGCTGGCCGGGTCAAAGCGCAGCACGCGCGGCTCTTTCACCTCGGTGCGCAGCGTGGGGCGAACAATGGCCACCTTCTCGCGCACGTCTTCGGCGGCCTTGCGCCCATCAATGTGCAGCTGAAATTCGATGATGACGACGGCTGTGCCCTCGTAGCTGCGCGAGGTGAGGGCGTTGATGCCCGCAATGGAGTTGACGCCTTCCTCGATCTTTTTGGTGACTTCGCTCTCCACGATTTCGGGCGAAGCGCCGGGGTAGTCCACCGTGACCACCACCACCGGAAAGTCGATGTCCGGAAACTGGTCTACCTTGAGCCGCTGGTAAGAAAACAGGCCCAGCACCACGATGGCGAGCATCACCATGGTGGCGAACACCGGGTTTTTCAGGCTGACCTGGGTGAACCACATGGCGGGTTACGGGGCGGGGCGCGATGCAGGGGATGCGGCGGCAGCAGGCGCGGCTGGCGCGTCCTGCATTCGCACCGGAGTGCCTTCGCGCAGCGACCCCATGCGCCCGGCCACCACCGCCGTGCCTTCGGCAACGCCCTCAATCGCCACCAGCGTGTCACCCGCCACCACGGCACGGGCGCCCGGTTTTACCGGCACATACACCACGCGGCCGTTTTGCACCGCCTGCACATAGGGCGCCGGCCTGTCGGTGCGCACGGCATCCAGTGGCAAGGCCAGCACATCGGCGTGGCCCGTGTCGAGCGTGCCCTGCACAAACAGACCCTGGCGCAGCACCGATGCCGCTGCGCCTTGTTCGATGACAAGGTACACCGGTACCGTGCGGCTGGCGGCCTGTGCACTGGGGTTGATGCGGGCCACCGTGGCCTCGATGGGGGCGGCCACACCCTCGATCTGCAGGCGGGCCTTCTGGCCCACACGCACGGCCAACGAATCGGCAGGGTTCAGCAGGGCCTCAAGCTCCAGTTTTGACAGGTCCACCACCTCGACGATGCGGGTATCCACGCCCACGCGCTCGCCGGGCTGCGCCAGCCGCTGCGACACCTGGCCCGTCAGCGGGCTGCGCACAACCGTGTCGTCGAGCGATTTGCGCATCACATCGGCAGCGGCCAGCGCCGCCCGGTAGGTGGACTGCGCGGCGTCCAGGCTGGCCTGCGAGGTGGCAAGCGCCGTGGCAGAGATGAAGCCCTGGTCCACCAGCGCGCGGTTGTTGGTGAACTGGCGCTGGCTGATGTCCACCTGGGCCTTGGCGGCATCGGCTTGCTGCTGGGCCTGGCGCAGGCGTGCGCGCGCCTCGGTGCTGTCGATGCGGGCGATTTCCTGCCCGGCGCGCACGCTGTCGCCCTCGCGCAGGGTCAGGCCCTGCAATTCGCCTGCCGCGCGGGCCTTGACCATGGCCGATTCGACGGCGCGCAGCGAGCCAGACACGGGCACCCCCAGCGCAATGCGCTGGCGCTGCACCGTGACCATTTCACCGGGCGCCAGGTCCAGGGTGGCTTCTTTGCGTTGCGCGCTGGATTCGGCCAGGGCCTTTTGCTGCGCCTGCCGCGCGGCCAGGGCACGCCAGACGCCACCGCCCACCAGCACCACAGCGATGGCGACAGCCACCCAGAGAATCCAGCGTTTCATGGTGTCACAGCGGTGTAGGGGACGGGGAGGGCGCGGCCGCATACAGGCCGTGCAGAAGGTTGTCGGCCTGCATGGCCAGGTATTTTTCGGGGTCCAGGTCCAGGGCATCTGGCACGCAGGCGCCCATGGAGTGTTTCCACAGCGTAAGAAAGATCATCGGGGCCAGTACCAGATACACCGCGTAGTCCATGTCGAGCGGGCGAAACTCGTTGCGGTCCACGCCCCGCTGGAGTATCCGGCGAATCAGCATCTGGCCAGGGCGCACCACTTCGCACTGATAAAACTCGGTGATTTCGGGGAAATGGTGCGCTTCGCTCAGCATGAGCTTGGTGATGCCCGAGGTTTTGGTGTTGCCAATGCGCTCCCACCACACCTTGTAGCAATAGCGCAGCAAGTCGTCCGTGCTGCCCTCAAAAGCGTCCAGCTCCAGCGTCCATTCGGCAAACCGGCCAGCAATGTTTTCGCGCACGGCGGCCTTGAACAGCTCTTCCTTGCTGGGAAAATACAAAAACAGGGTGCCTTTGGACACCCCCGCACGCGCCGCCACTTCATCCACCCGCGTGGCCGCAAAACCCTTTTCGACAAACAGCTCCAGCGCGGCTTCGATGAGTTCGCCGGGGCGCGCTTCCTTGCGACGTTCGCGTTTGACCGCAGTGGTGGGATGTAGAGAGGTGGGGACGTGCATTTTTACTGACTGACTGGTTAGTAATGTAGCAAGCGCCTGCTACAGCGTCAATTCATAATGCGGTGTTGCACAACCACCTTGGCAAGGAAACATCCATGACACAGCAAACCATCACCCTGGGAGGCGGATGCTTTTGGTGCACCGAGGCGGTTTTTGATCGCGTGCGCGGCATCACCAATGTGGAAAGCGGTTACACCAACGGCCACACCATCCATCCCAGCTACGAGCAGATCTGCCAGGGCGACACCGGCCACGCCGAGGTGGTGCGCCTGACCTTTGATGCCGACGAGATCAGCCTGCAGGAGGTGTTGGAAATCTTCTTCCACACCCACGACCCCACCACCCTTAATCGCCAGGGCAACGACGTGGGCACGCAATACCGCAGCGGCATCTATTACGAGTCCCCCGAGCACGGCGACATCGCCAACGACATGATCCGCCAGATGTCGCAAGACAAGCTGTTTGGCGCGCCAATCACCACCGAGGTTAAGCCACTGACCAACTACAGCGCGGCCGAGGCGTACCACCAAGACTATTTTGCGAACAACCCCAATGCCGGGTATTGCGCGTTTGTGGTGGGGCCGAAGGTGGAAAAGTTTCGCAAGACATTTGCGCGGTATTTGAAAGCGTAAGGCGCGCCACCAGCGGGCCACCGCCCATTCACGGCGATGCGCGGGGCCGCCTCGGCAACAGTTGCCTGCGGGCAGGCCGCGCACCAGCCCAGTCAGAGCAGCAGCGCGAGGTGGTTGTCGGGGGCCAGCATCTCGGGCCAGGGCAGCATTTGTGCTTCACCTGCCTGCCACCGGGCCAGGCCGCGGCCTGCGCCCATCAACATGCCCATGCCACGCGCGTCGCGCCAGCTGCCCAGGGCGCAGACTTCCTTAAGCTCCCCCAGCGGGATCAACCCGTCGGGCGCATCGGGGTGCCACAACAGGGCGTTGCCACTGCGCTGGGCACTGAGCAAAAAGCTGCCGCCGGGGCCGGCGCAAATATCGCCTGCATAACCTTGATGGTCGATGGCGGGGCAGGGGGGCAGCGTGAGCGTGCTGCCGTCCCACACGGCGATCATGGGCGCGTTGCGGCGCTCCTGGCGTTCGTCGTGCTGCGCCTGCAGCGCAATGCCCAGCAGGCGCTGGTCTCCGTCCACTGACCATGCCATGTGGCGCACGCTCAGGCGGGGGTCTTCAAGCGCCCAGCGCTGCTGCACGGTGCCAGAGTCCGTGTCCAGGCGCAGCAGGGCAGGCGCCAGGCGCTTGTGGGGCACACGGCGGCCGCGTTCGTCGCGGGGTATGCCGCCCAGGGCGACGAGCACATGGCGTTCATCGGCGTCAAACAGCATCTGGTGCGCATCCACGCCCGGCAGCTGCCACGCGGCAACAGCGCGCAGCGTCTGCGCATCGCGGCGAACCACCCAGGCGCTGCCGTCATCGCGCCCGGTCTCGCTGCTGTAAAGCCAGCGGCCATCCGAGCTGAGCAGCAGGTGCCCATTGAGAGTGCGGGTCGATGCCTCGTCGCGGCCGGGGTGCAGCCAGCGCGGCGCCTGTGCCGCATCGGCTGGCAGGTGCACCAGCCAGTCGCCAGGGCGCGCGGCCACTGCATAGAGACCACCCCGCCCGTCGGGCGTGAGCCCGTGTGCCCGGTTGGGCGCAGGCTGCACGCGGCTCCAGGTGCTGCGCCGCTGGCCCCAGTCAACCTGCAGCAGCCCGATGCGATGGGCTTTGGGGTCGCTGTCTTCAGCGGGTGCAGCGCCGGCACGCCAGGCCATGGCCACTGTTTGCGGGGCAAGCGGGTCGGCTTTGCGGTCTGCATGGGATGAAGTGGCCAGGGCGGTGGTCTGTGCCGAGGCAAGCGCTGTCCAAGCGCTGATGGCGCCCATCACACGCAGGCTATGTCGACGATTCAGGGAGGAGAGCATCTATAGATTCATTCATTTCAAGCGAAGCTGCAGACTATAGGCAGCGTGTGCGCGTCCCGCACTGGAGAGCAGCGAAGTGTTTTGCGGTGGCTCAAACGAGAGCTTTGCCACAAGGCAGCCGCCAGCGCCGCCTGAGGTGACGGAAAACCGTGCCGGCAACGAGGGCGGCAGGCATCCACCCGCAAGGCCGACGGGATGAATCTGCTGACGGATTGCATCAGGGCATAATGCAACCCGATTGCGTTACACGCGCTTGCCGCCTATCCGTAACCCATGCCGAGCTCCTCCACCTTTTCTACCTCCCGCCTCAGCACGCCCTGGACGCTGCCGCCCGGCATGCGCGCCACCCGCGCCACGCGGGCGCTGGCTCAGCTGTACGAGGCCCGCCCAAACGCAGCGCTGTCCGAAGCCGAAGTAGAGACAGCCTTGGCCACCGCAGGTGCCCCCATCAACAAGGTCACCGTCTACCGCATGCTCGACCGCTTTGCCGCCGCAGGCCTGCTGCACAAGCAGGTGGATGCCGCCCGCGTCACACGGTATGCGCTGGCACCGCAGGGTGAAGAGGGCGCAGCCCCCCGCTTCGAATGTGACGACTGCCACCGCCAGTTCCGCCTGTCCCAGGGTTCGGCCAAGGTGCAGACGGCCCTCAAGCAGGTGCTGCAGGCGCTGGCCACGGCCGGGCATGAGAGCCTGGCGGTAGACATTGCGGTGCATGGGCGCTGCGCAGACTGCGCCCACCCGGCCGGGGGTGCCGCCGCATGATCCGCACCCGGGGCCTTTCTTATCGCTATGCCACCGGCGGCACCGCGCCGCTGCGCTTTCCCGATGTGGACCTGCGCCAGGGCGGCACGCTGCTGCTGCGCGGGCGCTCGGGCTCGGGCAAATCGACCTGGCTGTCATTGATAGCCGGGCTGCGCGGGGCCAGCGGGGGCGACCTGTTTGTAGCGGGCACGCAGCTGGGCACGCAGCGCGGGGCCGAAATGGACGCCTGGCGCGCCCGCAGCATCGGGTTTTTGCCGCAAAAGTTGCACCTCTCGAGTGCGCTCACGGTGGCCGACAACCTGGCGCTGGTCTACTTTGCGGCCGGGCTGCCGCGCGACGATGCGGCCATCACACGCGCGCTGGCGCAGGTGGGTGTCGCCGAGCTGGCCGCGCGCAAGCCGCACCAGCTCTCGGGCGGGCAGGCGCAGCGCGTGGCGCTGGCGCGGGCCGTGCTGCTGGCGCCGCAAGTGCTGTTGGCCGATGAGCCCACGGCCAGCCTGGACGACGAGGCCGCTGCCGACGCGCTGGCGCTGCTGCAGCAAAGCGCCGCCGCTTGCGATGCCAGCCTGGTGATTGCCACGCACGACCAGCGTGTGGTGCAGGCCCTGGCCGGTGTGCAGCAGCTGGATTTGAATGAAATGGGCGCCAAGCGCTTACTGGATAAGCGCAAGCAGCTATGAATTCAGGAGTCTTCAAACTGGCGCGCCTGTCATGGCGCTACCTGTGGTCCCGCCCGCTGGCGGCGGTGCTCAACCTGCTGGTGCTGACGCTCGGCCTGGCCGCCATCACGCTCGTGCTGCTGGTGGCCACCCAGCTCGACAAGGCGTTTGAGCGCGACCTCGCAGGCATCGACCTGGTGGTGGGCGCCAAGGGCAGCCCGCTGCAGCTCATCTTGGCGGGCGTGTTCCACATCGATGTGCCCGCGGGCAACATCCCGCTGCAAGAGGTGCAGGCCCTGCAGAAGAACCCGCTGGTGGCGCAGGTGATTCCGCTGAGCCTGGGTGACAGCTACCAGGGCTTTCGCATTGTGGGCACCACGCCCGACTACGTGGCGCACTACGAGGCCACGCTGGCCGAAGGCGCGCTGTGGCAGCAGCCCATGGACGCGGTGCTGGGCGCCAGTGTGGCGCGCGGCATTGTCAAAGCCAGCCATGCGGACGCGCCGCTGGTGGGCGCCACCTTCATCGGCAGCCACGGCCTGGGTGGGGGAGGGCACGCGCACGGCAGCCACCCCTACCGTGTCAGCGGCGTGCTCGCGCCCTGTGGCTGCGTGCTCGACCGGCTGATCCTGACCAGCACCGAATCGGTGTGGATGGTGCACGAGACCGCCACGGCCACCGATGCCGAGGACCTGGAGATATTGAAAGAAGAGCGTGAAGTGACCGTGGCCCTGGTCCGCTACCGCACGCCTATGGCCGCCATCACGCTGCCGCGCCAGATCAATGCCGACACCGCCCTGCAGGCAGCGGCGCCCGCCATCGAGGTCACGCGCCTGCTGCGCCTGCTCGGCGTGGGCGCCGACGTGCTGCGCGCCTTTGGCGGCGTGCTGCTGGCGGTGGCCGCACTGAGCGTGTTCATTGCGCTGTGGAACGCCGTGCGCGAGCGCCGCGCCGACCTGGCCATGCTGCGCATGCTGGGCGCGCCCCCGGGCCGCGTGGCCGGGCTGGTGCTGTGCGAGGCGCTGTGGCTGGCCGCGCTGGCGTCTGCCCTGGGCCTGCTGCTGGGCCACGCACTGGCCCATGGCCTGGGCTGGGCGCTGCAGGCGCAGGGCCTGCTGCCGGTTACAGGCTGGATCTGGCTGCCCGCCGAAGCCGGTGTGCCGCTGCTGGCCGCAGGCGTGGCCGCGCTGGCGGCGCTGCTGCCCGCCGTGCAGGCCTACCGCACCGACGTGGCCGACTTGCTGAGTCAGCCCTGACCCGCCCGGTGACTCCTTTTTTCAACCCCACCTACCTGAAAGGCTCTCCATGAAAAAGCTCCTCACCGCATTGGCCCTGGCCCCCCTGCTGCTGGCCGGCGCCCTGGCACATGCCCAGACCCACAGCGACAAGGAAACCAAGGCCGACATCGAGCGCCACCGCGCCATGGCCGCCGCGCACGAGGCCGCTGCCAAATGCCTTGAGTCGGGCAAGGGCCACGACGTTTGCCAAAAAGCACTCCAGACCGCCTGCAAAGGCCTGGGCATTGGCACAAACTGCGGCATGCGCCACAGCCACTGAAGTCCGCACCTGAGCCCACCTGCGTTGCTTGCAGCGCCTTCCCCCAAGGGGGACGCCACCGGTGGCCTGGCCTCGGTGGCACGGGCTTGAGGCGCCCACGCACTTATGCGCGTTGAAACTGCGCAAAATAATCCGGCCCTGTTGCTGCAAGGCAGTTCACTGAAGGTTATTTTCATGCCCCATCCCGCAATGGTTTGTTCCCGGCGATACGGCTCTGCCCCACGGCGCGCTTGCGCACTGGTGGTGGCGCTGGCCGCGTGCTTTGCTGCCCCCGCGCAGGTGGGTGCGCAGGGCGCCAAGCCTGCGGCCGAGGCACCAGCGCCCGGCGCTCCGTTGCCCGGTACCGGTGGTGCGGCGGGGGCGGCTGCAGCTGGGCCAGCGGGCGCGGGCGCCGGTTACCACAGCCCCAGCAGCCCGATTGCGCCGCTGCCTCAACGCAACGACGTGGTGCCATGGTCGGTGCTGACCGATCTGACCAAGAAAACCACCAAAGACCGCATCGTGCCCATGTTCAACGACGCGCAAAAGGGCCTGGACAAGACCACGCAGCGCATCCAGGGCTTCATGGTGCCGCTGGACGCCAAGCCCACGCAGACCCACTTCATCCTCACCTCGGTGCCGCTGACCTGCTCGTTCTGCACGCCGGGCGGGCCGGAGAGCATGGTCGAGGTCAAGGCCAAAACCCCCGTACGGTATTCGCTGGAACCGGTGGTGGTGGAGGGCAAATTCACCGTGCTCTCCAACGACCCCTACGGCCTGTACTACCGCATGGTGGATGCGGTGCCGGTGAAATAACCGCCGCCTTTTTCTTTTCTGCTGCCCATTCGCCCCGGCCCCGTGACCAGCCCTGTGAC